>JAURLW010000102.1 GCA_030831005.1 Bacteroidota bacterium | reverse complement strand
ATTAAGTGGATCTCTGCATAAAGGCAATTACCTTTGCAAAAACCAATCTCGATCTATAATAGCATGCTTACTCGTTTTCTTATATTTATATCCATTCTTCTCTTAGCAGAATATTTTAGTTTCAGTTTAGTAAAATCGGCTACCCAGTCTTTCCCATCTAATTGGAAATGGGGTGTACGTATTTTTTATATTGGATTTACCCTTCTTACTTGGATTGGTTTTGTAGCCTTTAGAATAATTAAGTGGGGGAGTTTACCCACAAGTATTCGTAATGTATATATAGCTGTTGTAATGGGTTTTATTATTGCCAAAGTATTAATAACCTTGGTCTTGTTAATTGATGAATTGAGAAGAGGAGGCACTTGGACATTAGCCAAGCTATTTCCTGAAAAGCCTTATTTTAAACAAGCACAAGAAAATGGCATATCTCGCTCTCAGTTTTTCCAACATTTAGCACTCACATTAGGTGGTGTTTCTATTGCCGGTTTTATTTATGGCATGAGCAATAGATATAATTACAAACTAAAAAAAGTAAAAGTTGCGTCTTCAAAAATTAATTCGGCTTTAAAAGGCTTGCGCATTATTCAAATTTCAGATATACACTCGGGTAGTTTCGATGATTTTGAAGCCGTTGCTGCAGGGGTGAACATGATTAAAGAACAAAATGCAGATCTGATAGTATTTACTGGAGATTTAGTAAACAATGTACACGAAGAGATATTGCCCTATAAAGAATTGTTTGCAAGCCTAAAGGCGCCTTTAGGTGTCTATTCAATTTTGGGTAATCATGATTATGGCGATTATGTTTCTTGGCCAAGTGATATGGCTAAGCGTGCTAATTTAGAGAAATTAAAAGCTATTCATGCTGAGATGGGTTGGAAATTAATGATGAATGAGCATGTAGTTTTGAATCATCAGGGTCAAGATTTTGCTTTGATTGGTATCGAAAATTGGGGTGCTAAGGCTAATTTTCCAAAGTATGGTGATATGCAAAAAGCATATGCCGGTATGGAAGCTAAGCAAGGGCTTTTCCAAATTTTGTTGTCTCATGATCCATCGCATTGGGATGCTCAAGTACGTAAAGCATATCCTAATATCGATTTGACATTAAGCGGACACACACATGGCATGCAATTTGGCATTGAAATTCCATGGTTGAAATGGAGTCCCGTTCAATACTTGTACAAGCAATGGGCTGGACATTATCAAGAGAACAATCAGCAATTGTATGTCAATAGAGGTTATGGATTTTTAGGCTATCCCGGAAGATTAGGTATCATGCCTGAAATCACACTTATTGAATTGGCTTAAGACAAATACAATACTTGCTCAGCATAAAACATAATATGCTCCAGCGTTTGATTAGAAACTCGTGGTAAATGTTTTTGCGCTGTTTGTTTTTTGAGTGCTTTTTCGATGGTTAATTTAGAGGGTGTTTTTGGCTTGGGTAGTGTTTTTTCCATAGGGTATTTTTGATGTACTTTTCATAAACGAATAACCAATTAAAATTATTGTATTCAATAGCTCAATAGGATGAAAATAGGCATAACAGGAGGCACCGGATTGGTAGGAAAACGCCTCGTAACACTTTTTTTGCAAAAAGGTTACGAAGTCTTTATTTTTACCAGAAACCCTAAAATTCAATCAAAAGAGCATAAGCATCATTATAGCTATTGGGACCCAATTGGGAAAATAATGGATATTGATGTTTTGGGTAATTTAAATGCTGTAATTCATATAGCGGGTGCCAACGTTGCTGAAAAACGCTGGACCAAAAAACGCAAACAAGCAATAGAAGAAAGCAGAACGCTTTCTACCGCTTTTTTAGTAGATCAAATAAATCAATACGCTAGCAACTGTAACTGTTTTGTTAGTGCCTCGGCTATTGGTATTTATGGTCCAGATATTAGCTCAGGACTTCCATTTACAGAAAATGCAAAAGCACATACTGATTTTTTAGGTACAACATGTGTAAGATGGGAAGACAGCTCTGCACATTTAAAACCAAGCATACGAAGGGTGGTTTTAAGAATGGGCATTGTATTAGCCAAAGAGGGTGGAGCATTAGCCCAGTTTATTCAGCCTATTCAGTTTTTTGTTAAACCTTATTTGGGTGGAGGAAAACAAGTTATAAGTTGGATTACCCTAGAAGATATTGCACAATTATTTTTGTATTCCGTTGAGCAAAAACAGGTACAAGGCGTTTATAATGCTGTAGCACCAAATCCTGTAAGTCAGCGCGCCTTAATGAATGCCATAGCAAATCATAAAAATAAATGGGCTGTGCCTATTTATGTTCCCTCTTTCTTACTTAAAATAATCTTAGGGGAAATGAGTATAGAAGTGCTAAAAAGCAGCACGGTAAGTTGTGAGAAAATACAACAAGCTGGTTTTCAATTTCAAAGTTCCGATATAGATCAGGCACTTAAGCACCTTAAGGTTTAACGGTAGCTTATTGTAATTTCTTTAGCTATAGCAGTAGCTTTTTCAACTAGTGATTCAATAGGTGTTT
Source organism: Bacteroidota bacterium (assembly GCA_030831005.1). Classification (GTDB taxonomy): domain Bacteria; phylum Bacteroidota; class Bacteroidia; order Chitinophagales; family Chitinophagaceae; genus CAIWHF01. The sequence continues at coordinate 75 of JAURLW010000102.1, read as the reverse complement.
CTATGGTATCGTATGTAAGCGCTACCCCCATTCTTCTGTAAGGTCGAGTACTTGGTTTGCCAAATAATTTTACGT
>JAURLW010000101.1 GCA_030831005.1 Bacteroidota bacterium | reverse complement strand
GCAGTTTCCAAGTTGAGCTCGGAGATTTCACCTCGGACTTACAAGCCCGCCTACACACCCTTTAAACCCAGTGAATCCGGATAACGCTTGCACCCTCCGTATTACCGCGGCTGCTGGCACGGAGTTAGCCGGTGCTTATTCCTCAGGTACCGTCGGCACAAATAGAAATCTGTGGTTTCTTCCCTGATAAAAGCAGTTTACAACCCAGAAGGCCTTCATCCTGCACGCGGCATGGCTGGTTCAGACTTGCGTCCATTGACCAATATTCCTCACTGCTGCCTCCCGTAGGAGTCGGGCCCGTGTCTCAGTGCCCGTGTGGCTGATCATGCTCTCACATCAGCTACCCATCGTCGACTTGGTAGGCCGTTACCCTACCAACTATCTAATGGGACGCACGCTCATCTCCAACCACCTCAGTTTTAATAACCAAACAGATGCCTGTTAGTTATGTTATGGGGTGTTAATCCGAATTTCTTCGGGCTATGCCCCAGTTGAAGGTAGATTGCGTACGTGTTCCGCACCCGTTTGCCGGTCGCCAGCAAGTATTGCTACTCCTGCTGCCCCTCGACTTGCATGTGTTAAGCCTGCCGCTAGCGTTCATCCTGAGCCAGGATCAAACTCTCCATTGTAAATAGATTGTTCGATCTGACTAATCAAAGACGACGTTGTCGTTTAAATTGAATGGTCGATCGTAATTTTAATTTTTACGCTTCTTACCTGGCGTTTTGAACTTCATCAAAACGCGCTGTTGTTTCCTTTCTTTCAAAGATCTTGCTTAATCAAATTTACATCTGATAATTTTTCTAGTACATGACTAAGGAATCGAACCTCTACCTAATCGCCGCCTGGCTGTCACCTATCTTATTACTTATGAACTTGTTATGCCGTTCTTACAACGGGAGTGCAAAGGTAGTGTTACTTTTTTATTCTTCCAAACTTTTTGTAATCTTTTTTAAAATTTATTTTAAAATCTTAATTACTCAAATCCCCATTGGATATCCACTACTACTTTAAGAACTGCTTTTCGGGAGCGCAAAGATAGAACCCTTTTCTCGTACTGCAAAACTTTTGTGGAAGTATTTTTTGAAAGTGTTATGTTTTTATTAATTCCATGTTAGCTTATCTATAGGCTTAATCAATAAAAGCCTTAATAGCATTAGCTCATCACTGTTTTTCCTTAAACTCTAACGCCAAACAAATAACCCACTAAAGCAGATAAGCCCATTGCTATAGAACCCCAAATTGTAATTCTAAAGATCGCTTTAGCACTATTTGAGCCTCCTGTTTTAGCTGCCGTAGCACCTAATAGTATTAGAAAAATGGTAGTACTGCCATATAACCAGTATTCCATTCCTTTTATAGGTGCAAATAAAACAGTAAGCATAGGCAATAGACCGCCTACAAGAAAGGAAGCACCCGAGGCTAAAGCAGCCTGGATAGGATTGGCCTGACTAATTTCATTGATGCCTAACTCATCTCTAATGTGCGCACTTAACGCATCTTTCTCAGTTAACTCTATTGCCACTTGAAGCGCAGTTTCTTTTTTCAATCCTCTTTGCTCATAGATTTGAGCCAAGATTTGTAATTCTTCATTGGGCATTTCTAAAAGCTCTTTCTTTTCTCGCTCAATATCTGCCTTCTCCGTATCTGTTTGAGAACTAACAGAAACATATTCTCCTGCCGCCATAGAAAGCGCACCCGCAACTAAACCCGCTAAAGTAGCTAATATAATAGGCTCTCTCGAAGTGCTTGCTGCTGCTACTCCGATAGCTAAACTAGAAATGGAAATGATACCATCATTAGCACCTAAAACGGCAGCACGCAACCAATTACTTCGGTGTATATAATGATTATCTAAATAATTGTCTAAGTTAAGCATGGGTTTTCATTTTAAGTTATGTTTAGATAGAATGGAACCACTAAGTTACTTGTTTTTTAATACCCAAGTAATTCCATTTTCATCAAGTAAGACTTCATTATTGACTATTTTAAATAAATAGGGATGGGAATAAAATTCAGAACGCATTCTAATAAGTCCATCTTCAAATTGTACATTCATTCGCTCCACAATATCGCCTAACTTCAAAGATGCTTTTTCCTTAGATTCAAATTTCAAAAAAGGCTCACCGCCTAATAAAGGATCATAGGATGACGCTCCTTCTTGTACAAAAGTCTTTCCTACAAAAGAATGGCCATTTTCATTGGGAACAAGCTGAAAAATAGCCAAGATTTTCTTGTCAGCCCCAATAAAAAATAATTGCTGCTTATTGACTACATATCGTTTTATACGTAACAAGGCTTTACGATATAGTTCCTCCATTTCATGATTTGGACAAGCCATTAAAGTAGTGGTACCATTTTTAAAGTGTAATAGGCCTTTGTTATTTAACTCATACGGATATCGAAGTTGATTACAACCAACTTTAGTCTCCGCAAATGCATCTTGTTTATGTAAAATTAAATAATGAGTATAGGATGTACCCTTTATCATTTTACCATTTAATGAAATTAATTGCCAACATTTATCTTCTATCGTAATGCTCTCCATTTTAACAAATGAACGATTGTTTTTTTGTTGCGCAACTATGTCCTTAGTTAATAGCAAAAAAGATGTAAGACAAATTATAAATAGCATTGCGCTTAAATGTGTATATGTGTTTTTCATAACTGAGATTTTGATAAGTGATTAATGAAAATGAATTATGATTTTTTGGAACGTAGTAATAAAATAGCTTCTATATCTTCTAATGTAACTTGCTTCATTTTGAATAGTACTAATAAATGGAAAAGCAAATCGGCCGCTTCATTTTTAAAGAGGTATGCATTCGTGTCTTTTGCTTCTATAATTAACTCGACAGCTTCTTCACCAACTTTCTGAGCCACTTTATTCAATCCGCGATGGTATAAATTATTCGTATACGAATTTTGTTCGTTAGTACTTATTCTATTTGCTATAATCTGCTCAAGAACGTATAAAAAACCCCTTGGACTTATTTTATCTTCAAAGCAAGAACTTTTTCCAGTATGACAAGTAGGACCCATAGCAGTAGCTTTTATTAATAACGTATCTTGATCACAATCGAGCTTAATACAATTCACCATTAAATAATGACCTGAACTTTCACCTTTAGTCCACAAACGATTTTTGCTTCTGCTAAAAAAGGTAACTTTTTTTTCTTCCTCTGTTTTTTTAAAGGCCTCTGCATTCATATAGCCTAACATGAGCACTTGTAAAGTGTTACTATCTTGAATAATAACAGGAATTAAGCCCGTTTGAGGGTCGTAGTTGATTTTCATCGTATTGGAATATGTTGGATTTTTAAATAGTTTTTTAACTCGGGTATAGCAATGGTTGAAAAATGAAATACACTTGCAGCTAATGCAGCACTAACTTGTGTATGGATAAATAAGTCTTTGAAATGTTCTTGTGTGCCTGCACCACCAGAGGCAATAATTGGAATTACAACCGCCTTACTTATAGCTTCTAAAATGGAGAGTGCAAATCCTTTTTGAGTACCATCATTATCCATAGCGGTGACCAACAATTCTCCAGCACCTAAAAAGGCAGCTTGTTTAGCCCAATCTAAAGCCTTTATGCCTGTAGCAACTTTACCTCCATTTATATAAACCATCCACTCACCTTGTTCCATTTTTATATCCATTGCCACCACTACACATTGACTCCCTAATTCAAGCGCTAAATCAGAAATTAATGAAGGGCTTTTTATGGCTGCTGAATTGACACTTACTTTATCTGCACCGGCATCAATTATTCTTTTTGCATCGTCTAAAGAATTGATACCGCCGCCAACCGTAAAAGGAATATTGATTTCTTTAGCTATTTGCGCTACTAAGGCAACTAATGTTTTTCTTTTTTCTTGGGTAGCTGTGATATCTAAAAAAACTAATTCGTCTGCTCCTTCTTGTACATAACGTTTTGCCAATGCAAGCGGATCGCCTGCATCTTGTATGTCGATAAAATTAATACCCTTAACGGTTCTACCCTCTTTAATATCTAAACAAGGTATTATTCTTTTTTTTAGCATAAGGTACTGAGTTCTTTTAAACTTATGGCACCTTCATATATTGCCTTACCAATGATAGCTCCATAACAACCTATTGCTTTTAAATCATAGACATCTTTTATAGCAGATACGCCCCCACTAGCAATTAACTGAATCTTAGTCTTATCAATTAGTTCTTTATAAAGATGTAGTGCGGGTCCACTCATCATGCCATCTTTTTCTATATCGGTACAAACAACAGAGCGAATACCCTCATTTTCGAAATAACGTATAAAATCTACAATATCCATATCAACAACTTGCGTCCAACCATGCGTAGCAATTTTTCTTTTATGCGCATCGGCACCAAGAATAATTTTATCAGGTCCGTATACTTGCAACCATTCCAAAAAGAGCGCTGGATTATCCACCGCTATACTACCAATAGTAATTTGCGAAGCGCCAAAATCAAATGCCTTTTTAACATCTTCAGAACTTTTTATACCTCCCCCAAAATCTATTATCAACGAAGTTTGAGAAGCTATAGATTCAATAATTTTATAATTGACAATGTGCTTAGATTTAGCCCCATCTAAATCGACAAGATGAAGATGTTGAATACCATGAGCTTCAAATGCTTTGGCCATATCTAACGGATTATGGCTATAGATTTTTTGTGTATGATAATCTCCTTTAGACAAACGAACACATTTTGAATTTAGAATATCAATTGCGGGAATAATTCTCATAACTGTAAAAAATTATTTAATATTATTTCTCCAACACTAGCAGATTTTTCAGGATGAAATTGTGTAGCATAAAAATTATCCTTTTGCATAGCTGCACTAAACGTAGTTATATAATCGCAGCTTGCAATGGTGTATTTACTTAACTCGCAATAGTAGCTGTGTACAAAATAAACATCGTCTTGCTCAGTAATATTCTTAAATAGAGCTTGCGATGGACGAATAGCTAATGTATTCCATCCCATATGCGGCACGCTCCCATAAGGTGGAAATTTCTTTACTTGTGCATTAAAAATACCTAGGCAATCTACATTCCCCTCTTCTGAGTGAGTACATAATAATTGCTGACCCAAACAAATGCCTAAAACGGGCTGATCTAACGCAACAATAAGTTTATCTAAACCTGTTTCTTTTAAATAAGTCATGGCCCTACTAGCAGCTCCAACCCCAGGAAAGATCACCTTAGATGCATTTTTTAATGCTTGATGATCATTTGTAATCGTGCATGTAAATCCTAAACGCTCTACAGCATTTTTAACAGAGGTACTGTTACCAGCATTATATTTTACAATGGCTATCATATAACGCCTTTTGTACTGGGTATTGCAAAATGATCGGTTTTAGCAACAGCCATTCTTAGCGCCTTTGCAAAGGCCTTGAAAATAGCTTCTATTTTATGATGCTCGTTTTCTCCGTCTGCTTTAATATTCAGATTACACTTAGCACTATCAGCAAAGGATTTAAAAAAGTGCATAAACATCTCCGTAGGCATCTCACCAATATACTCTCTTTTAAACGCTGCATCCCATACCAACCATGGTCTACCTCCAAAATCAATTGCCACTTGTGCTAAGCAATCATCCATTGGCAATAAAAACCCATATCGCTCTATTCCTTTTTTGCTGCCTAAGGCTTCTACAACAGCTGTGCCTAAAGCGATGGCAACATCTTCAATGGTATGATGTTCGTCGATATGTAAGTCTCCTGCAACATGGATACTGAGATCAAGTTGGCCATGCTTTACGATTTGAGACAACATATGATCGAAGAATCCAATACCGGTATCAATATCTGATTGTCCAATCCCATCTAAATTGAGTTCAATAAGAATATTAGTTTCTGAAGTAATACGTTCTATTCTCGACGTGCGCGGCAAGGATTTTAAAAAACGATATATTGTATTCCACGATCTCGTAGTTAAAGCCGTTGGCAATGCACATGTTTCACCAATGTAAATGGCATTACAATCTAAATTCATTGCTAATTCCACATCGGTTAAACGATCACCTATTACAAAGGAATGTTGCATATCAACAGATCCTTTTGTGTAATGCGTGAGCATGGCAATGCCTGGTTTTCGAGTGGGTAATTGTTCCGTAGGAAAAGATCTATCAATTAATACTTCGTCAAAATGTATGCCCTCATTTTTAAATGCTTCCATTATTTTATTATGAACTGGCCAAAAGTTTTCTTCAGGAAAGAGCGCTGTGCCTAAACCATCTTGGTTGGTAACCATAACTAATTTATAATCTAATTCTTGAGCAATACGAGCAAGATTCTGAAAAACACCTGGGAAAAACACTAATTTATCTAAGCTATCTAATTGAAAATCTAATGGCGGTTCAACTACTAAAGTGCCATCCCTATCTATGAATAATACTTTTTTCATGAATTATAACGTTTTAACACTTCTATTAAATATTGATTTTC
>JAURLW010000100.1 GCA_030831005.1 Bacteroidota bacterium | reverse complement strand
TTATAGTTGGCATATACTAATGTTGTAGTCGTAAATTGTTCCGCATCAGCACCAATAAGTATTTCATGTTTTAGTTTATCTTGTTTAATTGTACGTGTAAAATCTATTTGTTGTAGCGTATACTGGTCATTAATTGTAGTTTTCTGAATACCTCTTTTCCAATTTCCTTGAGCATCTACTAATGTGCCACCTCCACTTGTGGAACCATTGGGTCTTGTATTGGTAAATAAATCGGTAGCATAGGTTCTGTAAGCAAGCGTAGCATTAAGCTTCCAATGATTAAAAACGGAAGTACTATACTTAGCGCTTGTCAAGGTTTGTTTAGCAGCATATTTACCCCAGCTAACACCAGTAAAGCGTTCTCTAGGGAAATCTACTAGCTTGTAATTGATAATTCCTGCTCCGAAGTCCGGAACCGAAGCATTGGTAGTATAATCTGCCTCTAACAACAAGGTACTCTTTGGTGATATATTAATTTGCAAAGTAGGATTTATATAAAAAGACTCAGCATGCACATTGTTTCTAAAACTTGCTCCTTTATTATAAGCGGTATTGATTCTATAGGCTATTTTCTTCTTCTTATCTAATGCGCCATAAAAATCTATTGCAGACGTATAATTTTGAAAACTAGCATAGCTAAGCGACACCGATCCACCGTTTTCAAATTTAGGTTTCTTTGTGACTAGGTTAATAACGCCGCCTGGAGCAACATTACCATACTCAATAGCGGCATTGCCTTTCAATATCTCAACACGTTCCAAACCACTTAATTCCATTTTCATACCATTAAAATAGCGAATGCCATTTTTAAAGGTATTGGTAGATGCAAGGGCAGCACCTCGTGCAGCTATTTCCTCTTGATAGCCACCAGTAGTGCCCATGATATACATACCATTAGCATTTTTTAGCACATCGCTTAAGGAAATAACTTGCTGTTGAGCCAATTGTTTACTACTCAACATAAACTGCGCTTGAGGCAAATCCATCTCCGATAAATTCAATTTAGATAATTGCGTAGTCTTTAACGAAGCGGCTACAGCCACTTCTTTAAGTACTTTTATACGTTGAGAATCGAGGCTCGACTGTTGTGCTTGTACTTGAAGTGCAAGCAAGGAAATACTTATAAAGTGTATGTATTTTATCATAGTTATAGCGAATAGCTTACCTATTCGCCGCAAAACTATAACAGAAAAAACTAAAGCACTTTAGGGAAAGGGAATAAGATTTTAGGAATTAGAAATTTGTTTTTTTTCTATACTTGGACTTATGCCGTAATAATTCTTATAGGTTTGACTAAAACTGCTCAATGAGGCATAGCCTACTATTGCACTGATTTCTTGTAAGGATAATTTATTTTGCTGTAGCAAGTACTTAGCTTTTACCATTTTATTTTCTTGCACGAATTCGAATATCGTTTGACCAAATACTTCTTTAAAGCCTTTCTTTAAATAACATTGATTGGTGCCTACATAATTAGCTAAGGCTGGAATGGTAATAGACTGATCGAGATTGACTAAAATAAACTCTTTAGCCTTCTGTATTTTTTCTAATTCCAATGGTTTGTTGACAAAGGAACAGGTATCACAATTGAGCTGAAATACGAGATTGTTTTTCTGCACTTGATACAACAAGTATAGGACTATACTCTCCAAATAAACGCTACGAGCAAAGCCTTGTAAATTGCAATTTAATAATTCGTGTAATTTGGATTGGGTATTACAACAAATATCTTGCTGCGCCACTACCAACTCAAAAGGCGTAGTGTATTTTTCAAAATAGGCTTTACTGATCTTTAGGCAAATGGTATTATTGGAACTGGAAAAATCGAATAAACATGCGGCATCTAATAAGGTATAGGTAATTTCTAAATAGTCTTCATTCTGCTGTGCAACACACTTAGTTTCTGCAACAGTATCTTCCTTCCAGGCACTCCATTGAATATATTCATTAATCCATTCCATCTTGCAAAAATACTTATTAGCGCACTAATTTGATGACATTAAACGATTACTTAATATAGCTTAAGAAATTATTTCCCTATTAAAGCATCCAAACTTTCTTGAGCCAATGGATGATAATTAGCTCTAAATGCTTTGTACCATTCTTTTGCTACCGGCACCGAATAAGGATGTGCCATCAATTCTTTATATAAGGGCACAATAAACTTTCTTCGGCCTACGCTACTCAAAAAACTACGCATTGCTTCATTACTTGTGGTATAAGGAGTAGGCATATAATTTGCCGCTACGGACATAATAAACCACAAGTCAGCAATCTCTGCATTACCGGTTTGTGTAAAATGAAAAAGGTCATCAAGCTTTTGCATTTTAGATACTGCCAAAGGTTTTGGCATTAAGCGTAAAAAATGTAAATACTCATGGGTTGTCCATGATTGCGTAGCTTTAGTATCTATGGCATTAGTTTCTAAAAAAGAAGTTCTAACCGCATTTACTTGTTTAAATCGATCTTGATCGGCACGAGGTTCATTTTTAGGCACACCAGCACCATATACCCAAGCCTCAATGGCTAAGTCTTTAACTACATCAGGGTATTGATTTAATAAATGTTCATTTAAGTAATCTAAAAACTGCTCGGTAGTAATCGTCTTAAATGCGAAATGATTAAAATACTGATTTAAAAAGGTGTCCATTGCCGTTCTACCCACCTTTAATTCTATGGCACGCAAGAATAAAGCTCCTTTTTCGTAGGCAATATCATTTAAGCCATCATCTGGATCTCTTCCTGCTAAGTTCAATTTCAATTTTGTGTCTTCAGGTTTGCCTTTCAAATCTTCGAGCGTAGCTTCCAAGTCTTGATAACCTAATTCCCAAAGCATATCTGCATAGCTTTTATCGGTTAAAGATTCTGTTAATCGACGTTCAAAGTAAACCGTAAACCCTTCGTTCAACCAAAAGTCATTCCATGTTGCGTTAGTTACTAAATTGCCACTCCAATTATGAGCTAATTCATGGGCAATTAAATTTACCAAAGATTTATCGCCGGCAATAATGGTAGGTGTGCAAAAAGTAAGCTTAGGATTTTCCATTCCGCCAATAGGAAAGCCCGGAGGCAAAACCAACATATCGTATCTACCCCATCGGTATGGGCCATATAATTTTTCTGCTTGCGAAACCATTTTACCTACTTCAGAAAACTCATTTGCAGCTTTTGCAATCATCGTAGGCTCCGCATATACTCCGGTGCGAGCATCAATAGCTTTAAAAGCAATATCGCCAACAGCTAGCGCCATTAAATAAGCAGGAATGGCAATAGGCATATGAAATTGATATTGACCATCTTTAGCAAGCGATTGTGGATTTTCTGCACTCATCAAGGCCATAAAACCAAGCGGCACTTGCACCGTAGCGTCGTAGGTAAAACGTATACCTGGACCGTCTGGACAAGGAATCCAAGAGCGAGCATAAATAGACTCCGACTGGGTGTATAAAAAAGGTTTGGTTTTAGAAAGCGTTTGCTGAGCCGTCAGCCATTGCAATGCTCTAGGATGAGCACCTGTTTTATAATAGATAGCAACTTGTTTACTATTTTTCTGAATAGGAATACGCAAACGCTCCCCTAAATGAGGTACCGTAGTATCTTTATGAAAAGATACTTTGGCAGCATCTACCAAAACGCTATCAATACTTAATTGATCCGTATCTAAATGTAATTCATCTGCATCTTTATTCTCTATTTCCCAAGTAGCACAACCCCTTAATTGTTGTTGTTCAAAATCGACTTGGATAGCTAACTGAAGATGCTTACACGACACTGCTTGTGCATTAGATTGGGTATGTTGATCTACTGCAATTGAATTGTTATGCGATTGAGATTTACAAGCCGTTAAAAAAATAGATGATGCTAAAAAGAGGTTGAATATTTTCATAGAATAAATTTATAAATCAGATTCGTCTTTAATTAAAGACCAAGGGGTTTGCAAGATACTATCTATTAAATAATATACCGCAATAGCCATTAGAATGATAAGTATAATTTTGAGCCATAAGAACGCATGAACAGCAAAATGAAGCATACCCAATACGAAAGGAACAAGTAAGGCAAACATGCCTCTCAAAAACTTTTTCTGCTGCGTTTGCATCGATTCCATTTTTGAAAAAGGTAAAGCTCTATAACTCATTAAGACCACCACCAACATGATGATACTTAAATGCAGTAAACCTAAAATCAGATCCGGCAAAGCAGACCAATGCCATATACTCAACACTATCATACACACTATCAAATAAAAAGGTATGAAATACTTTAACCAGATAGCTTTTAATCCACCTAAAATAACCTTACCCGGCTGCTGTATAGGCGCTGCATAATAAACCCAAGAGGCTTTATATGCATCTGAATGAATAAAATAAGTAATTGCATTAAAGAAAACATAACTGGTCATGTATATCAGTAATAAGGGTGTACTTGGTTTTTTAATGGCTATTTGTATAGATTCCGATATCGACTGTTGTTCTTTTAAAAAGAACATACCGAGAATATACATGGGCATCATAGCATAAGAAGGCAGCACTTTTATTTTAAAGGTTCTACTTCTATTCGTTTGCCACCATGTTAGCAAAAAAGCAGCTTGCGCATCTTTACTTTTATTCAAAAGATTGGCCAATTGATATACCCAACTAGAATTGTTTCCTTTCTTCTGTTTTTTATGGGCAAGCGTTTCATTTGCTTGTCCAGATGAAGCAGCATCTATAGCTACCATCTTTTGCAAAAAACTAGGCGACAAATATTTTGTGATAAGCACCATGCATAAAAGGGGTGTAGTTATACCTAAGATAGCATAAAGCCATACATGTGCATACGGTGAAGAAGCCCCTACCCATGCATAAATAGCGGCTAGCCAGTAAGTAGGCAAATATTGCATCCATGCAAAGTGCGACCATTTAATTTGTTCAATAGCATCAAAATCTATGAGACGCGGACCAATATACATGCTAAAGAAAATGATAATGGAGAATAAGATTTGAATACTATTTAAGGCATCTTTAAATTTATTAACCGGCATTAGTTTTAAGATTAATAAATAAATGCCATTGACAAAAAATAGAGCTAGTGCCATTAAGAGCATTAAGACGAAAGGAAATAGCAATACCATTTTGTAATTAAACAAAATACCTACTACAATCCAGCTTGGTAAAGCCATAGGCAACATACTTCTGGTGAGGTACACAAAAATGTGTAGCATCTTAGAAAGAAAGAGTGTTTGACTTGAAATAGGTCTTGGCAATAAAATATACTTATCGCGTGCATCAAAAAGTACATTCACAAAATCAGAGGTAAGCATGAGTACCATCATGACCAAGAAAAGCGAATAATTAAATGCTAAAGCCATAACTGCTTGTTGCTCCATAGCAAATAGCGGCAACAAATACATTAAACCAAATAAAAAAGATAGGATGCTAGTGGCAATAGCGGTGTTAACTTTTTTATTAGACTGATTTTTACGAAACGACATC
>JAURLW010000099.1 GCA_030831005.1 Bacteroidota bacterium | reverse complement strand
CTAATTTGTTAGTAGAACATGCTAAAGTATTAGAGGCGGCAGGATGCTTTGCTATTGTATTAGAAAAAATTCCGGCGAGCTTGGGTGCTTTAGTAGCACAGCAAGTGCGTATACCTATTATTGGTATTGGAGCAGGGGCTGGGGTAGACGGACAAGTATTGGTGATGCATGACCTATTAGGTATCACTAAAAATTTCTCGCCTCGCTTTTTACGTCGTTATTTAGATTTGCATAGTGCTATTTTAAATGCTACGAAGCAATACATTCAAGATGTAAAGCAATTAGATTTTCCTAATAACGAAGAACAATATTAAACACAAATTTCCTTGGAGCAACTTATAAACGAAGCCAATTGGCGCAACTTGATACAGGAAACAGCTGCGCATCAGGCGCAATTGATTGCGGTTTCTAAAACCAAATCCAATGCGGCTATTCAAGCATTGTATGATTTAGGTCAGCGCGATTTTGGAGAAAATTATGTGCAAGAATTTGTTAGCAAGCAAGCGCAATTACCCAAGGATATTTGTTGGCATTTCATTGGTCATTTGCAGCGCAATAAAGTAAAACAAATTGTAGGCGTAGCCAATATTATTCATGGTGTAGATAGCGAGCGATTATTGCAAGAGATCAACAAAGAAGCAGAAAAAAAACAAGTTGTACAGAATATATTACTTCAATATTTTATTGCGAAAGAGGAAACAAAATTTGGTTTGGATGCAGCAGAAATTGAAGTTATAATAGCACAAAAAGAACAATATCCTCATGTGCAATTTTTAGGCTTGATGGGAATGGCAACTCATACCGATGATCAAGAACAAATAAAGGCAGAATTTGATCAATTAATAACCCTTAAACAAAGCTTGAAAGCACGTTATTTTAAAGAAGATGCTGCTTTTTCAATGGCATCTATTGGTATGAGTGGCGATTATGCTATAGCTTTAGCCGCTGGGGCAAGCCATATCCGTATAGGAAGTATGCTCTTTGGTGCTAGAAATTATACTAGTTAAACAAGATGATATAGGTCAGCAAAAAGTATTCAAATTTAGCAGTACATTTGTGCATTGATTTTATAAATTTATTTAGCCCATAAACATGGACAGTTCCAACGATACAACAGTTAAAAACAGTAAGATAAAAGATTACGGACAGCTACTAAAACCTAATTTAAGTTTCTTAGTTGTATTCTCTTCCGTTATTGCCTATTTGTTGGTGCCAGGTGTTCATTTTGAACTCAGCAAAGTGATCATCTTATTTGCAGGGGGCATGCTGGTTACTGGTGCAGCTAATGCTATCAATCAAATATTAGAAAAAGACAGTGATCGTTTGATGAAAAGAACGATGTTTAGACCCTTGCCCGATGCACGCATGCAAAGAGCTGAAGCTTGGTTATTTGCCTTGTTAACTGCTTTTGCAGGTGCAGCCTTATTGGCTTTGAGCTTTAATTTATTGACAGGTATATTGAGTTTGGTTTCTTTGTTATTATACGCATTTGCTTATACGCCATTAAAGAAAATTAGCCCCATTGCGGTTTTGGTAGGCGCTATACCAGGTGCTATGCCACCCTTATTAGGTTGGGTAGCTGCTACGAATAGAATAGGATTTGAAGGTGCCGGAACGGGTGGATGGATATTATTTGCTGTTCAATTTTTCTGGCAATTTCCTCATTTTTGGTCTATTGCATGGGTGGCTTATGACGACTATGCTAAAGCGGGTATCAAATTATTGCCATCGAGTGCCGGAAGAACGAGTTTTACAGGTTTGCAATGCATGTTGTATTCCTTGGTATTAATTCCTATAAGTATGTTGCCGCGCTTACACATGACCGGTGTTATAGGCATGTCTGTTGCCATCGTAATGGGTATTATTTATTTTTATACTTCTTATTTATTTTACCAACACAATGATGAAAAATCGGCAAGGAGGGTAATGTTTGCCTCCTTTTTTTACTTACCTATCGTATTAATTGCTTATTTATTAGATAAAACTGTACTTGTATAATGGAAACACCAATGACCAAAACCAACAAAATTCACCCCCACAAATTTGCTATGTGGGTGGCTATCGGTAGTATCTCTATGATGTTTGCCGGATTGACTTCTGCTTATATTGTGCGTCATGCGCAGGGCAATTGGGTATATTATGCCTTACCTTCTTTGTTTACCTATTCTACTTTTTGTATAGTAGCTAGTAGCATCACTTTGATAATGGCGTTACGTTCCTTTAAAAAAGGGATGGTAGCACGTTCTCAAAACATGATTTTAGTCACTTTGTTATTGGGAATTACCTTTGGTATTTTACAATATATGGGCTTCAAAGCCTTGTATGCACAAGATATTAGGGTAGATGGCAATCCAAGCGAAAGCTTCCTTTTTATCATTGCTGGCTTACATCTCTTGCATATTTTAGGAGGAATTGTAGCTTTGTTTATTGTTTTTATAAGAAATAAAATAAAAGGCTTAAACAATAAAAATGCCACCGGTTTGGAAGTTATAGCTACCTATTGGCACTTCGTAGATTTATTGTGGATATATTTATTTTCATTTTTTCTTTTAAATCAATAAAATAAATACGAAATTCGCACACAAAATATAAACAAAAACAGAAACACACTACTTATGTCGCAAGCAACAGCTACAACTCAAGATGTAAAATCATGGAATGGTGGTCATTCACCTTTTAATGTAAGTTATGGTAAAATGATGATGTGGTTTTTCCTATTATCAGATGCCTTTACATTCGGAGCCTTCCTAATTTCTTATGGTACTACACGTTTTTTCAGTGCAGTATGGCCAGATCCTAATAAAGTATTCCATTCATTTCCATTTTTAGGAGAAGCAAATGCTCCTTTATTATTTGTGAGTTTGATGACTTTTATTTTGATTTTGAGTTCGGTAACCATGGTATTAGCCGTGCATGCAGGACACTACAACGACCGCAAAGGCGTTATCAAATGGATGCTTTGGACGATCATTGGTGGTATTGCGTTTTTGGCTTGTCAAGCTTGGGAGTGGACACACTTAAATCACCAAGGTGCTTGGTGGGGTTCTTTCACTGATCCAGCTACAGCATTAAGTTCAATTGAGCACTTCTTCACAGCCGACAAAGTGGTAATTGCGCAACATGGTTTACAAGCTACACACGATTTTTATAATTATTTCTTTACCATTACAGGTTTTCATGGTTTCCACGTATTCAGTGGTGTTGTATTCAATGTTATGATTTTATTGAATACCGTTAATGGAAAATACGAATTAAGAGGCCACTACGAAATGGTAGAAAAAGTAGGTTTATACTGGCACTTTGTAGATTTAGTTTGGGTATTTGTATTCACTTGTTTCTACTTATTATAATCTTTCAACTTATTTATAAATTTATTTTATGAGCGCACATCATCACAACGACAACGACACCCAAGTATTATACGAAGGAGATCAATCTAAATTATATTCTGGATTGATGAATCATCATACCGATATTGAATCTGCAGAAAGTAAAAAGCAAGTAAGTAAGATTTGGAAAGTAACAGGGCTTTTAGCTATCGTAACAATTATTGAAGTTGCTTTAGGACTATATGGTACTAATGCGGGAATGCCAAAAGGATTAGTTAATATCTTCTTCTTGGTGTTAACCATTTATAAAGCAGCTTATATCGTTCGTGTTTTCATGCACTTAGGCGACGAGAAGAAAAGCTTCCTTATTACGGTATTAATTCCTTTAACCTTATTCATTTGGTTTATCATAGCCTTCTTATACGATGGAGGTTTT
>JAURLW010000098.1 GCA_030831005.1 Bacteroidota bacterium | reverse complement strand
GAACAATTCATTCGTGATAACGGTGGGGTGCCTTCATTTAAAGGTTATGGTGGGTTTCCTGCTTCTTTATGCATTTCGGTGAATGAGGTAGTCGTGCATGGTTTCCCGAGTGATTATGTACTTAAAGATGGCGATATCATCTCTGTAGACTGTGGTGTTTATATGAACGGATATCATGGCGATAGTGCTTATACTTTTGCTATAGGCAACGTAGCTCCAGAGACTTTGAAATTATTACAAGTTACCAAGCAATCATTATATAAAGGCATTGCAGAAGCTAAAGAAAATAACCGTGTTGGTGATATTTCTTTTGCTATTGAAAATTATACGCACAAAGAACATGGTTATGGCGTGGTTAGAGAGCTTGTTGGCCATGGCGTAGGCAAGAACTTACATGAAGATCCTCAAGTGCCTAATTACGGTCGTAGAGGTGATGGTAAACGCCTCAAAGAAGGTATAGTCATTGCTATTGAACCTATGATTAATATGGGTAGAAAAGAAGTGGTTACCTTAGAAGATGGCTGGACCGTTGTTACGATTGATAGAAAAATGTCGGCACACTTTGAGCATACCGTTGCCGTAAGAAAAAATAGCGGTGAACATTTGTCTACATTCGAAGGTATTGAAGCTGCTGAAAAAGCTAATCCAGCATTGACAGTTGCTTAAAGTTGAGATTGAGGACAAGATTGAGGTTAGTGGTTAGGAACAAGCAACGAAAAACGAACAACGAGAATCGAATAACGCTAGACGAGAGACGAACAACGAGAAACGGTTAAATAAAAGTAAGGCTGTCATCCTGAGCTTGCGAAGGATCTAAAAAAATATCTTTTTACTTTCTTTTTTAAGTGAATTAAACCACTCATGCAAGAAAAAATAAATGCTTTTTTTGAGAAAGGTACTGCATGGCATGAATGCATGCAAGCATTGCGCAGTATTGTATTGCAATGTGGCTTAGATGAAACCATGAAATGGAATGTACCTTGCTATATGCATGAAGGAAAAAATATTCTTATTCTACATGGCTTTAAACATTACTGCGCCATCAATTTTTTCAAAGGTGCGCTCTTATCCGATAAAGAACAACTCTTAATACAGCAAACGGAAAACGTACAAGAGGGCAGACAAATTCGTTATACCGAAGTGCGTGTTATCAAACAACATACAGCTATTTTAGAAGCATACATAAAAGAAGCTATCGCTTTAGAACAAAACAAAATAAAACTTCCTTTACGAGAGAAAAAATCGCAGCATTTACCTGATGAGTTACTCCAACAGTTTAGCAACAATACTTCTTTAGAAGCGGCCTTTAAAGCGCTAACGCCCGGCCGACAAAGAGGCTATCTGCTTCATTTCACAGAAGCAAAACAAAGTGCTACGGTTACCAAACGCATTTTAGCTGCTCAATCTAAAATTCTTATGGGCAAGGGCTTACAAGATTGCACCTGTGGCTTATCTAAACGTATGCCACAATGCGATGGTTCTCACAAATTACTCCAAATCAAATAAAACTTTTCTCTATTTGTTAATTTTTTGGTTACATTTTAAGAATGCCGTACCTTGAAAATTCAACCAATAGACATGTTTAGAAAGATTATCCTTATATTTTTATTGATGGTGCAAGGTATGTTTGCATCGGCTCAAGGTCAGTTCAATAATTGGTTTTGGTCACTTGGTCAACGCATTACATTTAATACCAATCCGCCTACGGTAATTCCAACGGCTGCAAGTATAACTTCTTTTGCATATACCACAGCCGTTATCTCTTCTCCAACCGGCGTATTGTTGTTTTATACCGATGGTAAGGTAATCAAAGATGCAGCACATAATACTATGCCGAATGGTACGTTAAATGGTGCTCCTAATATACCCGTTACTTATTCTACCGGAAAGCAATCGGCTTTGATTGTGCCTGATCCGGGTAATAGTAATCGATATTACTTATTCATCGTCATCTATTATAATTCTGGAGGTACGGTATATAAAGACCTTCGCTATTGTATCATTGATATGACTTTGAATGGTGGAATGGGGGATGTTATAAGTACTAGTAAAAATGTTTTTCTTGCAACTGATGTAGATGGTCAAATAACAGCAACAAGACAAACAGGTAGTAATAATTTTTGGATTTTAACGCATAGTAATACTACGAATAATTTTAGTGCATTTTTATTAACTCCAGCTGGCGTTAGTGCTACACCAGTTACTACTGCAATTGGTCCATTCAATAATAGCCCTACAACTTACTATTATTGGGGTTGTATGAAAACAAATCCACAAGGAACCAGAGTGGCGCGTATTAATCCTTATTATTATTCAGGCTCTTATAACAACGATTCTACGGAATTGTATAATTTTAATGCTGCTACAGGTGTTTTTTCTAATTATCAATTACTCACTTCTGGCCTTACCAATAATTATAATGGAGGATGGTGGAATTCGGGTCTAGAATTTTCTCCTAATGGAAATTTATTATATCGTACTCATAATCAGTTTTATACTAATACTGCACAAGATACAATTATACAGTATAATTTAGCTAATAATAATTCCATGACATTTATTCCAGTGGTAAGTCCTACTTACAATACTTGGGGTATTTTTGATATGCAATTAGCACCCAATGGAAAAATATATTTAATCAACGATTCCATTAACAATAGCTCTATAAGTACCATGAGTGTAATCAACCAACCTAATGTAGTTGGTTTAGGATGTAATTATATTTATGCTGCACAAAACATTGTTTCTAACAATTCCTATTGTTATGCATGCCCATTTCCTAATATTGTACCTTGTTTATTAGGAAGTTTTACGCCTACCTTAGATAGCCAGTACGCAAATAATGTTTTATATACAACAGCTACGATTCATGCACGTGTAAGTTGGGATGGCAATTCGCCTATTACACAGCGAGGATTTTATTATGGTACTTCTCCATTGCCATCAACAAATATGACCACGGTTGCGGGTACTACGGGAGCCTATTTAGCAAACCTTACAGGGTTAACACCCAATACGCTTTATTATTACAGAGCCTTTGCAACCAATGCCAATGGCACTACTATTTTAGTAGATAGCACCTTTCAAACATTGCCGCTTCCTAATACACCACCGGTCATAAAAAATGTACGTAATAAAGCTACTTGCGTTACCGATACTATGCGTTTTGTTGTAGTAGATGCGCAAACAACACCGGCAAATATGCAAGTGACATTTGCTACGAATAATCCTACTTTAATACCGCTTGCAAGTATCAGTATTTCCGGTGCCGATTCTAATAAAGTCATCACCTTTACACCGGTGCCTTTTCAATCAGGCGCTTGTACCATCACCATTACTGCTTTAGATAGTAATGGCGCTAGTGTGAGTCAATCTTTTACCG
>JAURLW010000097.1 GCA_030831005.1 Bacteroidota bacterium | reverse complement strand
TATCAGCCTGGTCATTTATTAGACTATTTGAAAGCAACTTTTTTACATAAAGTAGTTACTGAATCGCGCTCTGCGGCAGGTAATTGGTTGCAGTTTACACTAGAAAAAATAGAAAAGGGAACTTCTACGATTTCTTTGCCTATTCGACCAGAAATGGCTAATCCTTTTGGTATGATACATGGTGGTATGATGGCATTAGCCATAGATGAAGCCATTGGTTGGGCTGTGGTAAGTCTTGAGGCACCTACTTTTTATACTTCTGTAAATTTGCAGGTCGATTTTTTATATGCCATAAAGGTAGGAGAGCGTATGCTGGTTTCGGCAGAGGTAGTAAGACATGGCAAAAAGATGATTTATGTAAAAAGTGAAGTACATCATGAAAACGGCACCTTATTAGCAACCGCTACCAGTCATTTGGTGGTTACCGGTATGCAAGCCAATACGCCTAATAATTAATTTATTATCTTTACAACCCAATACTAGCCTTATGCTCAACGGTAAAAAAATTATTATTGTGTTGCCTGCTTACAGAGCAGCACAAACTTTAGAACGCACCTACAAAGAAATACCTTTTGATATTGTAGATGATGTAGTACTTGTGGATGATAATAGTCCAGATAATACCGTTGATGTTGCACAGGCTATAGGTATCCGCCATATCGTCAAACATGAAGTTAATAAAGGTTATGGTGGTAATCAAAAAAGCTGTTATGCTAAAGCACTAGAGTTAGGGGCCGATATCGTAGTGATGTTGCACCCTGATTATCAATATACCCCTATGCTTATTCACGCAATGGCTTCAATGATTGCTTACGATGTATACCCCGTATCCTTTGGTTCTAGAATTTTAGGTAAAGGAGCTTTGAAAGGGGGCATGCCCGTGTATAAGTATATCGCTAATCGTTTCCTTACGCTTTTTGAAAATATCTTAATCAATGAAAAGTTAAGTGAGTATCATACCGGTTACAGAGCGTTTTCTGCAGAAGTTATACGTAGTATAGACTTTACACACAATAGCGATGATTTTGTTTTTGATAACGAAATGATCTCTCAGATTTTCATGAACGGATTTGAAATTGGTGAAATTACTTGTCCAACTAAATACTTTGATGAAGCAAGTAGTATTAATTTCAAAAGAAGTATGGAATATGGCTTGGGCGTTTTGCGAGTTTCGCTCACCCATCGTTTGCATAAATGGGGACTAATGAAAAGTAATTTGTACAAGAATTAATTAGTAAGCTTTCAAACTAATAAGATATAATCAATAAAAAAAATCGCCCTTTTGGGGCGATTTTTTTCACTGTTTTCATTATTTGAATTAGTTACTAGGCTGAGCAGTTGCAGCGGTGTCTACACTTGGTGTAGCTGGTGTTGCAGTAGCATCAGTAGCCGTAGTGTCTGCGCAGCAAGCTTTGGTTTCAGTTGTACCCATTACTTGTTCGCATTCTTCTGGAGTGCAACCTGCTTTATGGCAAGCTTGCATCATGGTTTCCATTTTTTCAATTTTAGGTTGTTGGATATTATCATGGAAAATGCCACTTATAGTAGGTGCAATAACCAAAGAAACAATACTCATTAATTTGATAAGGATATTCATAGATGGACCAGATGTATCTTTAAATGGATCTCCAACGGTATCACCTGTAACCGATGCTTTGTGCGGTTCAGATTTTTTGTACTCCATTTTACCATTGATTTCTACACCTTTCTCAAATGATTTTTTTGCATTATCCCAAGCTCCACCAGCATTGTTTTGGAACATACCCATCAACACGCCGCTCACTGTAGCACCAGCTAAGAAACCACCTAAAACTTCAGGGCCTAACAAGAAACCAATAACAATAGGAGAGATGATAGCGATAGCTCCAGGCAACATCATTTTTTTGATTGAGGCATTGGTAGAGATAGCCACACATTTATCGTATTGAGGTTTGCCGGTCCCTTCCATAATACCTGGAATTTCTTTGAACTGACGACGAACTTCTTCTACCATAGCCATAGCTGCTTCTCCTACTGCACGAATAGCTAATGAAGAGAAGATAAATGGAATCATAGCACCTACAAACAAACCAGCTAATACATCTGCTCTGTAAATGTCAATGCCATCAATACCTGCGATACCAACAAAAGCTGCAAATAAAGCCAATGCAGTTAGAGCTGCAGATGCAATAGCAAAACCTTTACCAGTAGCTGCTGTAGTATTACCCACCGCGTCTAAAATATCTGTTTTTTCACGAACTTCAGCAGGTAATTCACTCATTTCAGCAATACCACCAGCATTATCTGCTATCGGACCGAAAGCGTCAATAGCTAATTGCATAGCTGTAGTTGCCATCATACCAGCAGCAGCGATAGCCACACCATATAATCCGGCAAAGTGATAAGAACCAAAGATGCCGGCTGCTAAAACAATCATCGGTAAGAAAGTAGATTCCATACCAATCGCTAATCCACCAATAATATTAGTAGCATGACCTGTAGCTGATTGTTTTACAATACTCATAACCGGACGTTTGCCCATTGCTGTATAGTATTCTGTAATGATACTCATTAAGGTACCAACAGCTAAACCAACTAAAATAGAATAAAACACATCCATATTCGTAAAGTCGAAACCACGAAGGCTCATAGATGCTGGTAAAATTTCAGTAGATAAGAAATAACAAGCTACAGCCGTTAAAACAATTGAACCATAGTTACCCATGTTTAAAGCGTTTTGAACTTTAACCGTGCTTAAGCCTGCGCTTTCAGAAATACGTACAAAGAAAGTACCAATAATAGATAAAATGATACCTACACCTGCAATAAGCATTGGTAATAAGATAGGAGCTAATCCGCCAAAAGCATCACCAGCACTTGTTGTCTCTCTACCTAATACCATCGTAGCTAAAACGGTAGCCACATAAGAACCAAATAAATCGGCACCCATACCTGCCACGTCACCTACATTATCACCTACGTTATCAGCAATAGTTGCTGGATTACGAGGATCATCTTCAGGGATACCTGCTTCTACTTTACCTACTAAATCAGCACCTACATCGGCAGCTTTAGTATAAATACCACCACCTACACGAGCAAATAATGCAATAGATTCAGCACCTAAAGAGAAACCTGTAAGCACCTCAATAGCACGTTGCATTTCTTCGCTATCTACACTCGCATCAGCTGCGAAATACATTTTTAAAACAATAAATAAACTACCTAAACCTAAAACGGCCAAACCAGCTACGCCCATACCCATTACAGAACCACCTGTAAAAGACACTTTAAGGGCTTTGCTCAAGCTTGTTTTAGCAGCTTCTGCAGTACGTACATTACTTTTAGTTGCAATTCGCATACCTAAATAACCTGCTAAAGCACTAAAGAAAGCGCCAATAACAAAGGCAACAGCAATAGACCAATGGCTTTTAGCATCGCTATAACCCATGATTCCTAATAATAAAGCAGCAATCACTACGAAATAGCTCATTACTTTGTATTCTGCTTTTAAGAAGGCCATAGCACCTTCAGCAATATACCCTGCAATTTCTTTCATGCGGTCGTTGCCAGCACTTTGTTTGCTTACCCAAGCACTTTTAATAGCTGTAAATAATAAAGCTATCACACCAAATGCAGGGACTAGATAGAATAATTTATCCATTTTCTCTCGTTTAAAAATTAATTAAATGACCGCAAATATACTTTATAAGTTGCCAATTTGCAATAATCTCTCCTATTATTTCCTCATTTTTTGCTATAAACAGGTGTTTATAAGTTTATTTTAATCTGTTTAAAAGGATACAGCTATTGTAGTAACTTAGCGCCTGTAAGTATATTTTTTTGAAAACTACCTATATATATCAAACAGACGAGGCGCTATTGGCTTTATTTGCCAATAAAAAAGATACGGAAGCTATTAAGCAACTGTTCGATCGTTACGCTCATTTAGTTTTTGCAGTTTCTTTCGGAATTTTAGAAGAAATGCATGCGGCTAAATTGGCTACTATTCATTTATTCATCAATATTATGGATTTAGCTGATCGTGTGGCGATCCCAAATTTTAAAAGTTGGTTGTACCAAATAACCAGAAATCATTGTTTGGCTCAAAAAAATTTAGTTTTGGATACTGCTGATTTTTTAGTTCATGAGAAACTGAATAATACCTACTTGCAAGAATTTGAAATCTATCAATTTTTAAAACAAAATCATACAGTATCTGACTCATTCTTTCAAAAATTACATAGTTCTAAAGAAGCAGAAAATATAGCCGAGTTATTCTTTATACATAAAAAATCTTTTAAAGAAATAGCCTTATTAGTTGGTAAAGATGAATTTAGCGTTAGAACTATTTTATATAAATATCGCTTGCATTTAATTCATGAGGCATACGAGGCAATTGTTCATCAAAAATTGAATCATGATGTTAGATAAAGATATTGCCTATATTATGCAGCCCAGCTCTTGTTTAACGAAAGAGCAATTAAATGCCTATGCATTAAATGCATTAGAGCCGGAAGAATTGAAAGCTGTAGAATTTCATCTTTGTTCGTGCTGGTTTTGTTATGATGCAGCACATGCATTAAAACAATACAAAATAGATTGGTCGGCTCATTTAGATTTAGAAAAGCAATTTATTGATGAACACCAACAAATGCAAAATCAAATAATAGAAGAAGATGTGCCAAACGTAAACATAGGGAAACAAGAAAAACCAAGGTCTTTTTGGACAAGCGTATTAATTTTTATTTTACTCATAAGTTGGTTATATATATTCTATTTACTGAATAACACCTATCATTTTTATAAATATTAATTTTCAAATTCGGGATATGAAAAAATATAGTTTTTTACTTTTCACTTTGCTATTTGTCAATTTGCTTCAAGCGCAATTAATGAATAGTAATTCTTACAGAAATACTAATAATCCACTTTATTGGCAGAATAGAAAGCCGCATGCTGCTTATTGGCAACAAGATGTGCACTATAATATTGCTGCTAGAATAGATGAAGAAGCGAAAAAAATTGATGCTATTGAGGATCTTGAATATTTCAATAATTCACCTGATACCTTAAGATTTGTATATTTCCATTTGTATCAAAATGCATTTATAAATAAATCTTATTTACGTGCTTTAGAAAAAGCAAATTATGCACAGCCTCCTTTAGGTCCAAATGAGCGAGTAGGTAAGGGTATAGAAATTAACGCTATCTCGGTAGATGGTGCTAATGTAAATGTAGAATTAGATAATACCATTTTGAAGGTGTATTTGCCAAAGCCGCTATTGCCAAATGATAAAGTAAACTTGAGTCTGATGTTTACGACCTATTATGACAGAACAGCTACCAGAAGAAGAATGCAAATGTATAACGCATGGGGATTCACGCATTTCAATGGTGTGCAATGGTATCCAAAAATTAGTGTGTATGATGCTAAGTTTGGATGGGATACGTATCAGCATTTAAACAAAGAATTTTATGGTGATTTTGGATCCTTTGATGTGCAATTAGATTTTCCTTCAAATTATATAGTAGAGGCAACTGGCATATTGCAAAATAAAAATGAGGTGCTTCCTGATTCCTTGCTTCAAAAAATTGATGTTAAGAATTTTGCAAAAGCCAAACCCAACGACACGCCTTCTATCATTATTCCTTTCGAAAAGGGAAAGCGTAAAATTTGGAAGTTTTACGCAGATAATGTGCATGATTTTGCGTTTACCGCTGATC
Organism: Bacteroidota bacterium; assembly: GCA_030831005.1. Taxonomy (GTDB): domain Bacteria; phylum Bacteroidota; class Bacteroidia; order Chitinophagales; family Chitinophagaceae; genus CAIWHF01. The sequence continues at coordinate 1,588 of JAURLW010000097.1, read as the reverse complement.
CTTCCTATAGAATGAGTATAGTAGATTGGGAAGGAATAAAATGTGTAGGTTTAGTCCAAGAACCGCATGCTGCTACATGGCAAAATTCAGCTTCTTTCGTTGCCAAAATTATACAAACATTTTCTCGTGATTTTGGCCGCTATCAATACCCAAAAATGGTTGCTGCTGATGCTAATGATGGAATGGAATATCCTATGCTGACCTTAGATGGTGGTGGTGATCCGGATTATAGGGGTTTGTTAATCCATGAAATTGCACATAATTGGTTTTATGGTATGGTAGGAAATAATGAAACCTACAGAGCCTCCCTAGATGAAGGATTTACTCAATATCTAACGGCATGGGGAATGCAAAAAATAGACGGTGATACGATTTTAGAAACCTTGCCTACTAATGTTATAAAAAGAAAATCTTATCAATACAAAGCTCCCTTCGACACTCGTGTGTTAAATGTATACACGCATGATGCACTTACCCATGACGATGCTACTTTAAATACCCACTCTGATGATTTTAATAATGCTTTAGGGCATGATGGTGGCTATCGATTGGTGTATTATAAAACAGCTTCTATGCTCGTCAATTTGCAATATACATTAGGTGATGAGTTGTTTTTAAATGCGATGAAACATTATTTTGCTCAATGGCAATTTGCACATCCGTATTTTGAAGATTTTAGGAATTCAATTATTCAATACACTAAAGTAGATTTAAATTGGTTTTTTGATCAATGGATTGAAACAACTAAATCAATTGATTATAAAGTGTCCACATATAAGAGGATAAATGATAACGATTCATTTGCTATTACCTTAAAAAGAAAAGGAAGTATGCAGATGCCTATTGATTTTTCAGTTGTTGCGAATAACGGTGCCGCATATAAATTTCATATTCCAAATACTTGGTTTAAGAAAAATACCAATGCAAACATTTTGCCAAAATGGTTTGGCTATGGCATTTTAAATGAGACATATGATGCTGTAGTACAAATCCCTTCTGGTATTAGCAAAGTTGTTATCGATCCTAGTCATCGATTGGCAGATATTAATATGCTAGATAACAGCTTTAGTAAATCAGGTAAAGCTATTAATGATAAGATGGATTTTAAATTTGACTTTTTGCAATCTGTTCCTTTTGATCGATTAAAAATGCATCATTTAATAAGACCTGATATTTGGTGGAATCCAGTAGATGGAATCAAACTAGGTATACATGCAGAAGGTTCGTATCAACAACAATCTTTGCATGAGTATAAATTTTCTGCTTGGCTTAATACGCATATTTTACAAGGATATGACTATTTAAGTACGAAGAGCGAATCATGGTACAAAAAATATGCTCCGGTAAATTATATCTTGTCTTATCAATCGCCTATAACGCTTCAAATGCCCAAATTAAAATGGCAATTGTACAGTGCTTTTATAGACGGTTTACAACAGCATAAACTAGGATTTACTTGGGCTATTAATAAATCTAATGATCTTAAAGTAGTAGCACAAACTATGTGGCGACCATTCTCCTATGATATAGATTATTTAATGTATCCTAATGAATGGAGTAGTGTCAGATTACAGCCTAACAGTAATCT
>JAURLW010000096.1 GCA_030831005.1 Bacteroidota bacterium | reverse complement strand
GTTTCTAAAAAGAAGCCGGTTTCGCCTAAAGAACCATACACTTCATCGGTAGAAACATGATAAAAACGTTTGTTAGTATAATCGTTTTTCCAAAGTGTTTTAGCAGCGTTTAATAAATTAGCTGTTCCCATTACATTGGTTTGAATAAATGCATTAGGATCAGTAATAGAACGATCTACATGGCTTTCGGCAGCTAAATGAATGACGGCATCAAAAGCATGTTGTTCAAATAAATCATTAATCTCTTGAGCATTGTTGATGTCGGCCTTTAAAAAAGTATAATTAGGCGCATCTTGAATGTCTTTCAAATTTTCAAGATTACCTGCATAGGTTAGGCAGTCTAAATTGAAAATTTGATACGATGGATATTTGTTAACAAACAAACGAACAACATGTGAGCCAATAAATCCGGCACCACCGGTAATTACAATTTTTTTTGACATAGTATTCATTTAAAAAACAAAGACCAACTTAATGGTCTTGTCTTATAATTTATTTTAATTCAAAAGATTCAATAAACTTGGTGGTAAAATTACCTTTCCTAAAGTCTTCATTTTTCATTAATTGAAGATGGAATGGAATGGTCGTTTTTACACCTTCTATAATGTACTCACTTAGGGCTCTTTCCATAGTTTGAATAGCTTCTTCGCGAGTTTGTGCAATGGTAATAATTTTTGCAATCATAGAATCATAAAAAGGAGGAATGGTATAACCTGCATAAATATGAGAGTCGATACGAACGCCATGTCCACCAGGAGTATGTAATACCGTAATTTTACCCGGACTTGGTCTAAAGTCGTTGTATGGATCTTCTGCATTAATACGACATTCGATTGCATGCATCGTAGGTTCGTAGTTTTTACCAGAGATTTCGATACCAGCAGCAATTTTAATTTGCTCTTTAACTAAATCATAGCTGATAACTTCTTCTGTTACACCATGCTCTACTTGAATACGTGTATTCATTTCCATGAAATAGAAGTTACGGTGTTTATCCACCAAAAATTCTACGGTACCTACACTTTCGTAATTGATAGCTTTAGCCGCTTTTACTGCAGCTTCACCCATTTTCTTTCTCAACTCATCGGTCATAAAAGGAGAAGGAGCTTCTTCTACTAATTTTTGATGACGTCGTTGAATAGAACAATCACGTTCACTCAAATGACAAGCATTACCATGCTGATCACCTGCAATTTGTATTTCAATATGGCGAGGTTCTTCTACAAACTTCTCCATATAAATGCCATCATTTTTAAATGATGCAGCTGCTTCTTGTTTAGCCGTATCATATGCTTTTTGGATTTCGTCTTCCGACCATACCACACGCATACCTTTACCACCACCGCCAGCAGTTGCTTTTAAAATAACAGGGTAACCCATTTTGTTAGCAAGGGTTTTTGCTTCTTCTACGCTTTCTAATAAACCTTCAGAACCTGGAATACAAGGTACGCCAGCAGCTATCATGGTTTCTTTAGCCGTAATTTTATCACCCATTTTACGAATCATCTCCGGTGTTGGTCCGATGAATTTTATATTATAGGTTGCGCAAATTTCAGCAAAATGAGCGTTTTCAGCTAAGAAGCCATATCCTGGATGAATAGCATCTGCATTGGTAATTTCAGCTGCCGCCATAATGTGCGGGATATTTAAATAGGACTCGCTACTTTGTGGTTTGCCTATACATACCGCTTCGTCTGCAAATTTAACATGCAAGGAATCTTTGTCTGCAGTAGAATAAACAGCTACCGTTTTGATACCCATTTCTCTGCACGTACGTATGATACGAAGAGCAATTTCTCCTCTATTCGCAATTAGAATTTTCTTAAACATGTAGTTCGTTTAATGAATTTAATAATAATAAAACCAGCTTATGCAGGTTCTACAATAAATAAAGCTTGATCGTATTCTACTGGAGATGCGTCATCTACCAATACTTTTACGATACGACCGCTCACTTCACTTTCTATTTCATTAAATAATTTCATCGCTTCAATAATACAAACTACTTGTCCAGCTTTGATTTCATCACCTACGTTTACAAAAGGAGCTTTATCAGGACCAGCACTTCTATAGAACGTACCAATCATAGGCGATTTTACAGTGATTTGATTTGCACTAGCTGCAGCAGGAGCAGGACTAGGTGGAGCCGCAGCAGGAGCAGCAGCAGGTGCAGGAGCAGCCATTGCTGGCGCAGCTACAGGCATTGCAGCAGGAGCAGTCATAATATATTGAGGCTCTACTGTTGTTTGCTCTTGTTTGATTGTAATTTTAAAATCTTTTTCTTCTATTGAAAGCTCGCTGATATTAGATTTATTAATCGTTTTAATCAGCTCTTGTATTTGTTTGTATTCCATAAAATTAGAGTTTGAAAGGGTTTATGATTTTACACGCTCCATATAAGCGCCAGTTTTTGAATCGATACGAATAAGTTCTCCTTCGTTTACAAATAAAGGTACCATTACAGTTGCACCAGTTTCTACAGTAGCAGGTTTTAATGTACGGGTAGCTGTATCGCCTTTTACACCTGGTTCTGAGTAGGTTACTTGCAATACGATATTTGCAGGTAATTCAACACTCATCGGTGTTTCAGTTTCTGTATTGACCATTACAAAACACTCTTGACCGTCTTTGTATAAACCTGGATTGTCAATCATGTGTTCTGCCAATGAAATTTGCTCATAAGATTCTGTGTCCATTAAGTTAAAGCCACTATCATCTTTATAAAGGAATTGATACGGTCTTTTTTCTACACGAACAGGGTAAATGTTTTCACCAGAGTTCCAAGTGTGTTCAATACTTCTTGTATTGTCAACCCCTTTAAGTTTAGCCCAAACTTTTGCAGCCGAACGAGCTGTTTTATTTTGACCAAATTCAATTACAGAATAAAGGCTGTTGTCTAATTTTAAAATGATACCATTTCTTATGTCTGCGGTTGTTGCCATAGTGATTTTAAGTTTAAAATTTTGCGTCTGCAAATGTAAGGATTAAGTTCAATTTATACATATTTTAAGCTCTTTTTTGTCTGTTTTTGATGTTTTTTGATCAATTTCCCTCATTTTTCATCTTTTTTTTACTTTTTTAGCTCGTCATTAGCATAAATAAAAAACCGTTTAATTAGACTGCTAATTAAACGGCTATTTATAAATTAATTTGATTCTTAGGCTACCACTTCGCCTTCTAAATCATAATCATAGGCTTTATCAATTTTCACCTGTATAAATTCACCGATTTTGAGTGCTTTACTTGAATTGATAATAACTTCATTATCTACCTCAACACTATCAAATTCCGTTCTGCCAATATATCGACCAGCTTCCTTACGGTCGATTAGCACCTTGTAAGTGTGGCCAATTCGTTCTTGATTCTTTTCAAAAGAGATTTCCTGCTGGAATTCTATGATTTCTTGAGCTCTTGCTTCTTTTTCTTCACTACTCAAGGTGTCTGCTAATTCGTAGGCACTGGTGTTTTCTTCATGCGAATAGGTGAAAATCCCAACTCTGTCGAGTCTAGTTTTAGCTAAAAAGGCTTTTACTGCTTCTACATCTTCTCTCGTTTCACCTGGGAATCCGGCTATTAAAGATGTTCGGATACAAATTTCAGGTATGCGATCGCGAATAGTATCGATTAGTTCATATATTTCTTGACTTGTAATCTGGCGTTTCATGGCCTTCAACATAGGGTCAGAAATATGTTGGAGCGGCATGTCAAGGTAATTACAAATATTAGAACGTTCTTTCATAACGTCTAAAATATCTAAAGGGAATTTAGACGGATAGGCATAGTGTAAACGAATCCAATGCAAACCTTCTATATCCGATAAGTATTTCAATAGATCAGCTAAGGCTCTTTTTTTGTAAATATCCAAGCCATAATAAGTGAGTTCTTGCGCAATCAGCATGATCTCCTTTACACCCATCGATACTAATTTCTTAGCTTCGGCAACAATTTCTTCAATGGTTTTAGATACATGATTGCCTCTCATAAGCGGTATAGCGCAAAAGGAACAGGTTCTATTACAACCTTCTGCTATCTTTAAATAAGCGTAGTGTTTAGGCGTGCTTAAAAGGCGTTCGCCTACTAATTCTTGTTTGTAATCAACATTAAATTGATTGAGAATTTGAGGCAATTCTAGGGTGCCAAACCAAGCATCTACTTCAGGGATTTCTAAGGATAAATCGGAACGGTATCGTTCGCTCAAACAACCGGTAACAAAAACCTTGTCTAATTTACCTCTGCGTTTTAGCTCTACCTGATCTAAAATGGTATTAATACTTTCTTCCTTCGCTTTATCAATAAAGCCACAGGTGTTAACCACAACAATGTTATGATCTAATTTTTTATTTTCATGAACTACGTCAATTGCATTAGCATGCAATTGTCCACTAAGTACTTCACTATCCACTAAGTTTTTAGAACAACCTAGGGTAATGATATTGACTTTATTGGGTTTTATGGACTTGTTTTTCAATGTGAAAGCGTTTATTTTTTTCTAAAGAAAATTCGAATAGGAACACCATTGAAATCAAAATGACTACGGATTTTATTTTCTAAAAACTTCTTATAGGCATCTTTAATAGCATCTGGGTGATTCGCAAAAAATACAAATGTTGGGAATGCGGTAGGTAATTGCGTAGCAAATTTGATTTTAACCGCATGACCTCTCGACATTGGAGGCGGGTAGTATTGTATTTCTTTCAACATAGCGTCGTTTAAAGCGCTAGTCTTAATGCGTCTGTTTCTAGCATCAAATACTTGAAGTGCTTTTTCAATACCTTGGAAAATACGTTGTTTTTCAGTTGCTGAAATGAAAATTACCGGCACATCATTAAATGGAGCAATACGTTGTTTGATCATCGCTTCATAATCTCTGGCTGTATTGGTTTCTTTTTCTACCAAATCCCACTTGTTCATCATAATCACAATGCCTTTCCCTTTACGAGCCGCTAAACTAAAAATACTAATATCTTGAGCGGTAATTCCTTTTTCTGCATCAATAATCATCATACAGATATCGGCTTCATCCATTGCTTTTATAGCTCGGATAACCGAATAGAATTCTAGATCCTCGTGTACATTTTTTTTCTTTCTTAAACCTGCGGTATCAATAAGAATAAACTCTTTGCCGAATAATTTGTACTGTGTATGAATGCTATCGCGAGTGGTACCTGGGATATTAGAAACAATGGTTCTTTCCTGGCCAATCAAAGCATTCAATAAAGTAGATTTACCAGCATTGGGCTGACCAATAATAGCAATTTTAGGTAATCCTATTTGTGCTCTTGGTGCTTTATCATAAGATGCACCTTCTTCTTCCTGCTCCTCAATTTCCCAATCTTCTTCTATTAAATCAGCCTCTTCTTCGTATAAGGTTTCATTAAGATCGTCAAAATTTTGTCCTTCTAGCCATTCTTCGCCTTCTCGCATTCCTTCCTCCACCATGGCATTCCAATCTTCTCTTTGCTCCTCTATAACTTCTTCTTGGATAGGTATATGTTTTGTAATTTCATCTAATAAATCGCCGGTACCGCTACCAGAGATAGAAGAAATAAAGAAGGTTTGATCAAAGCCTAATGCATAAAATTCTGTAGCTTCTAGTGCTCTTTCTGAATTGTCAACTTTGTTAACGGCTAACAAAACAGGTTTAGTAGAGCGTCGGAGCAGAATTGTCATATCTTCATCTTGTCCGGTAATTCCCGTTGCGGTATCACATATAAATAAGACCAGATTGGCTTCTTCAAGGGCAATATGTACTTGTTTTTTGATTTCTTTTTCAAATACATCGTCGGTTTTGGCCACAAAACCACCGGTGTCGATGACATTAAATTTTCTTCCATTCCATTCGCAAACCCCATATTGGCGATCGCGTGTAACCCCTGAGATATTATCTACAATGGCTTTTCTTTGTTCTATAAGTCGAT
>JAURLW010000095.1 GCA_030831005.1 Bacteroidota bacterium | reverse complement strand
TCTGGGGTGCGGCTAAGCGTATTGTAAATTATAATATGGTTGATATCGATGCCTCTACAAAAGGCTTTGCTACCGTTATTCACAATTCTATCAATGAATTAAATAAAGGGGTAAAAGAATTAAGAGGCATGAAAAACATGCGTGCTATCACTGAAGCATGTGTGCGTATTAATAGTTTTGAAAACGAAGCAGATGATTTGTTAGACAGCTCTATGGTGGCGCTATTTGGCACTGAAAAAGATCCGATAGAAGTGATTAAGAAAAAAGACCTATATCAAATGTTAGAAATCGTTACCGATAAGTGTGAAGATGCTGCTAATGTAATTGAATCTATTATTATTAAATACGCTTAATAAAACGAACGAACATGACCTTTTTAATTGTCATTATTGTATTAGCCTTGATATTTGATTATATCAATGGCTTTCATGATGCAGCTAATTCTATTGCAACGATTGTATCTACGAAAGTGCTTTCGCCGTTACAAGCTGTAATATGGGCTGCAGCTTTTAATTTTGCTGCGTATTTTATATTTCAAGATCATGCCGTTGCTAATACGATTGGTAAAACCGTATATCCTGAGTTTATTACTTTACCCGTTATTTTTTCTGGTTTAATTGCAGCTATTTTCTGGAATTTATTAACCTGGTGGTTTGGTATACCTTCTTCTTCTTCGCATACCCTTATTGGTGGCTTTGCCGGTGCTGCCATTACCCATGCCTATATGACTAAAGGTTTTGTAGCCTTTGGTAGTATTGTAGAGATGGAGAAAATTGGTAAAACGGTATTGTTTATCTTCTTAGCACCAATTATTGGGATGGCCATTTCTATGTTTATGACCTTAATAACCATCATGCGCAATGTATGGGCAAGAATAGGTCTTATTGTAGTTACTACTGTTTTTACTGTATACTTATTTAATGTGTTTGAGCAAAATAAAATGCATGAGAATATTGGTAAATTGTATAAAGTTGATAAATATGAAAAAGAGCTAGCGAAAGATCCTTCAAATGAAGAAGTGAAAACAAAATTAGAAAAAGCTAAAAAGCATACTAGTGAAGCTATGGTATTTGTTGCTCGCTACGATAAAATAGGAGCAGATTTTGTTGCAGATAGTATGCAACATGCTGGTTTAATGAAACCTATTGAAAGTACGCGTGTTAAAGATGCTTTAAAGAAAACATTTAAAATTGATAGCTTAACTAAACTTGGGAAAACAGATGCAAGCGTAAAAGTGATTGCTGATAGTATTACCAAAAAATTAGATGAAGGCAAAAAGCTTTATGCTTTGTATGGCACTGTAGAAAATCAACTATTGGTAGACACTTTACAAGCTAGCTTTGTTTTGTCTGAAAAGCAAGTAGAAAAAGTTGCTAAGGCAGTAGCAGATATCAATGCAAAAACAGAAGTAGTGAAAGCACTAAAAAAAGCGGATAATTCTTTTTTAGTGAATTGTCTTATTGGTTTAGTAATCATTTTCATTCTTACCTATTTATATGTAGATGTGTTAAGAGAACCTAATGCCTTTAGAAAAGCGAATATTTTCAAACGCTTACAATTATTATCTTCTGCAGCTTTCAGTTTAGGTCATGGAGGTAATGATGCACAGAAAGTAATGGGTATCATTGGCGCTGCTTTTGTAGCGTATAATAGTCAGAAGTATGGTGATGTAGGCACGGCTCTAAAAGAATTACCTTGGGTGCCATTAGCTTGCTATACCGCTATCGGTTTAGGTACCTTAAGTGGTGGTTGGAAAATTGTAAAAACGATGGGTTCTAAAATCACTAAGGTAAGCCCATTAGAAGGTGTTACAGCAGAAACAGCGGGTGCATTTACCTTATTCATGACCGAGCAAATGGGTATTCCGGTTTCTACTACACACACTATTACGGGTGCTATCATGGGTGTAGGAGCTTCAAGACGTTTATCGGCAGTAAGATGGGGTGTTACCTTTAATCTTATTTGGGCTTGGATTTTGACTATCCCGGTAAGTGCTGCAGTAGCAGGTCTAGTGTATTGGATTGTAAGTTTCTTTGTTAAATAAAAATAAGTTTTCATAGATAACGCCACCTTACGAGGTGGCGTTTTTTTTATTACTTTTATTGCTACTATGCAAACATCTAATTCAATTTTCCATCCAGAAGTAGCTACTTACATCAATGCTTTTGAGCCTGCAGTGCAAGAAAAATTACTTCAGTTGCGCACTTGTGTCTTTGCTATGTTGCCCGAGGTAGAAGAAGGCATCAGTTATAAAATGCCCTGCTATAAATACAAGGGCGTGCTTTTTTACATGGCTGCTTACAAACAGCATATTGGTTTTTACCCTACTGCCGCCCCAATTGTCCATTTTGCTGCGCAATTGAGCGCTTATAAAACTAGTAAAGGGGCCATTCAATTTCCATTAGATCAAGATTTGCCAATGGCGCTGATCAAGGAAATCATATTGTTTAATTTAAATAGAAAACCAAAGAAGTAGATTCGTATTGGTGCATTGACATTGTACATTGCGTCACTAATTTTTCTTATTTTTAATTATTCCTATCGCGTTTAATTTTTAGCATCATGTCCTATCCTTTTCAACTTCGTAGTGCTGCTGATTACGAACAAGCCTATCAAAGTAGTGTGCAGAATCCAGAATTATTTTGGAGTCAAATTGCTGAACATTTTCATTGGCATAAAAAATGGGATGCTGTTTTAACATGGAATTTTGAAGAACCTAAAATTGAATGGTTTAAAGGTGGGCAATTGAACATAACTGAAAATTGTCTCGATCGTCATTTGCCAGCTAAAGCAAACGACACGGCTTTGATTTTTGAACCCAATGATCCAAAAAGTGCTACGCAAAAGCTAAGCTATCAAGCATTATTTGATCGGGTTAATCAACTGGCTCAAGTATTAAAAAATAATGGTGTAAAAAAAGGAGATCGTGTGGCTATATATATGGGCATGATACCTGAATTGGCCATAGCTACCTTAGCCTGTGCACGCATAGGTGCTATACACTCGGTTATCTTCGGTGGTTTTAGTGCGCAGAGTATTGCCGATCGCTTGCAAGACGCCCAAGTTTCTTTTGTAATTACTTGTGATGGTGCTTATCGAGGTACTAAAGAAATTCCATTGAAATCGGTGATCGATGATGCCCTTGTGCAATGCCCTTTTGTAGAAAAAGTATTGGTATATATGCATACTCATACACCTATTAGCATGCTTAAAGATCGCGATCTGTGGTGGGAAGATGAAGTGGCTAAAGTAGTTGCTTTGGGCAATCCTATATGCAAGGCTGAAGTAATGGATGCAGAAGATCCTTTATTTATTTTGTATACCTCGGGCTCTACCGGAAAGCCCAAAGGGGTGGTGCATACCGTAGGTGGTTATATGGTTTATACTACCTATTCTTTTGTCAATGTATTTCAGTATCAAGAAGGTGATGTGCATTTTTGCACGGCCGATATTGGTTGGATTACCGGACATAGTTATATCGTATACGGACCATTATGCGCGGGCGCCACAATCTTGTTATTCGAAGGCATTCCTACCTATCCCGATGCCGGACGCTTTTGGGATATTGTAGATAAACACCAGGTTGCTATTTTGTATACCGCACCTACAGCAATAAGAAGTTTGATGGGCTTTGGCTTAGCACCTTTGGAAGGGAAATCTTTAAGTTCGCTTAAAGTATTAGGATCCGTAGGTGAGCCTATTAATGAAGAGGCATGGCACTGGTATCACGAGCATATAGGTAAGGGCAGATGCCCTATAGTAGATACGTGGTGGCAAACCGAAACCGGTGGAATTTTAATTTCTAATATGGCCGGCATAACCCCAGCAAAACCTGCTTATGCAACCTTGCCTTTGCCGGGTGTGCAGCCTATTTTGTTAGATGAAAATGGAACCGTTTTAGAAGGGAATGATATCAGTGGCAATTTATGTATGCGTTTCCCATGGCCAGGTATGCTCCGCACAACATATGGCGATCATGTACGTTGTCGCACTAATTATTTTGCTACCTATCCTAATTTATATTTTACGGGCGATGGGTGTTATAGAGATACGCAGGGTAATTATAGAATAACCGGTAGGGTAGATGACGTATTGAATGTAAGTGGACATAGAATTGGTACGGCAGAGATAGAAAATGCTATTAATAGTCATACCGGAGTAGTAGAATCAGCTGTGGTAGGTTATCCCCATGATATAAAAGGGCAGGGTATTTATGCCTTTGTAATTATAGAAAGTGTACATGGCGATGCGGATTTGAGTAAATTAGATATAGCACAAACTGTTACCCGATTGATTGGGGCCATTGCCAAACCCGACAAAATCCAGTTTGTGCAGGGACTGCCTAAAACCAGGAGTGGTAAGATTATGCGCCGCATTTTGCGTAAAATAGCCGAAGGTGCCGTTGATGCTTTAGGCGATACTTCTACGCTCTTGGATCCAAGTATAGTGGAGCAAATTGTAAAAGGAGCCGAATTATAAGATAAAAGACCTAATTTTAGAATGGCTTAAACCAAACCAATTGCCAAGCAATCAAGTCTATATCAAAAACTAATTTATGAAAAAACAGGTACTTTTTCTTTTTGCCTTTTTAGTGGCATTAAACAGTTTTGCACAAGTAGTGTGTAATCCATCGTTTACTTGGTCACAAACCTCTAATAGTCAAAATCCTTATCAGATCAGTGTCGTGAATACGAGTACCGTAACCGGTGCCCCTGTTTTTGCATACATCACTTATTCTATGAATTGGGGTAATGGTACATCTTGGATTAATGCTACGGGCACTAGCGTTCGTAATTATACTAGTGCAGGTACTTATGCACTAGCACTTACTATGCATGTTTACGATTCCCTTACTAATACTTTATTGTGCACCAGCACCTATAATGCTACCGTCACATTGGCCGCTTCACCATGTAATACTACAATTGCCACAACTAATAATGGTAATGGCTCTTATGCATTTTCATCGAGCAACCAAGCAGCAGGCATGACCTATGCTTGGAATTTTGGTGATGGTACTAGCGCCGGTAATGTAGCAAGTACAAATCATACCTACGCTAATCCAGGTATCTATACCGTTACCTTAACTACAACACTTAATGGAGCAACGTGTACTACGACATCAAGTGTAAACTACCAAAGCAATACGTTCAACTGTGCAGCAATGGTAGCTAGTTTTACCAAAACACAAAATGGTTTAAGTGTTACCTTCAATAATACGTCTACGCAAGCGAATAGTGTAAATCCTATAATTTCAAGAGTTTCCGATTGGACATTTGGAGATGGTAATAGCATTAACAATACCTTTAGTAGTGTGTCGCACACTTACTCTATTGCGGGTACTTACAACGTTCGTTTAATCAATCGTTATGTTGATTCAGCTAATGCTAATACCGTATACTGTAGAGATACTGCTTACCAAACAGTAACCGTAACCGGCACTACAGCCAATTATATTGCTGGTAATATCTATTGGGATAGCACTTTAAATATCAATTCAAGTTCATTTAAAGTGTGGTTGATTACCTATGATACATCTACTAATATTATTAATGCAGTAGATTCCATTTCGGCTACTGGATTATATGGGCAAGTAGCTTATCAATTCAGCAATAAAGCAGCCGGTACTTACCGAGTAAAAGCAGCCGTAGTTGCAGGTGCATCAGGTTTCACGCAAATGGCACCTACCTATCATTTTGGCAGCACGTATTGGGCAAATGCTACACTTATCAATCATACAGGTGGTGTTTCTAATAATAGGCATATTTATATGCAGGCTGGTAGCTCTGCAAACGGACCTGGTTTTGTAGCAGGTAATGTAATTTTAGGTGCAGGTAAAGGAACGGCAAACGGAGCACCCAATGTGCTTATTTTATTGCGCAATGCCAATAACCAAATCGTAAAACATACCTATACCGATATCAATGGAGATTATTCCTTTAGTAATTTACCAATGGGTTCTTATAATGTATATCCAGAGAGTATGCCACAAACAACAACGCATTCGCCTGTATTTACTATTAGTGCCACAAGTACGAATATTAGTGGAGTAGATTTTACTAAAAACTCTAAGAAAATTGTTCCTAATAGTTTAGGTGTGGCATCTTTAAGCAATACCGTATTCTGCAGCATCGCGCCTAATCCAGCAAATGATGTGCTTACGATACAATTGCAAAACACTAACGCTCCTGCACAAGTGCGTATCGTAGACGTATTAGGTAAAACTATGTTGACAACTACCTTACAAACAACTACGAGCACCATCAATACGAGTGCTTTAGCTCCGGGTATGTACTATATACATATTACGCAAGGCACAGCGCAACAAGTAGAGCGCTTGATGATTCAGAAATAGCAAGCATACAGGATATCAATAAACAAGCAAGTGCCCCATCCGGGGCACTTTTTTTTATGATATATAGAAATAACTGGTAGCAGCGTTTAACGCTGAGCTGATATAGCCATAAAGGATAGGGCGAATTAAAAATCCAATTCGTTTTCTACTAAGCAGCTTAGTGTAGGGAAGCCCATAGTGTATAAAACTTGATTACAAGGCATCATTAATTGTTCTGCTTTCCAAGAACAGAAATAATCAGCTTTATACCAAGCTTGAATTAAATACTCTAATGACATTAATTGCATCGCTTTTTTTAAGGCTTCCAAATCTTTATCGGTTAAATGATTGAAAGCATTCGCTTGCAATAAGTCGTTTGATAATTTGATAATTTGAAATTTCATAGCTTTTAGTTTTGTATAAAGTTCTCTAGCTTGTGTGAACAGATTGTTATATTATAGGTGTTCTTTTGCACATTCTTTGCACAAAATGTTATCGGTGCTTACTTTCTCAAAAAGATAATATTTTGGTAAAATAGAAGCTACAAAAAAGTACTATATGTTCTAAATCTCAACCTCTGTCTCAACCTCAAACGCTGTGAGATCCTTCGTTCCTCAGGATGACACGAGGGGGATGGTTTGTTGTATGGATATTTCTGAATTATTAGAATGTCATCCCGAGCCTGCGAGGGATCTTAACCTCATTCTTAGTCTTATCCTCAGTCTCAAACACTCTGAAATCCTTCGTTCCTCAGGATGACACAAGGGGGATGGTTTGCTGTATTGGATTCTTTTAAAAGCATGCCTAAACTGTATACGGTCATCTTCGGTATGTGAAGAATCTTATACCTTGTTTTATCTCATTTATTTTCTTTTTAGTTACAATACTTCTTCTGTAACATCAGTTGCAAAACC
>JAURLW010000094.1 GCA_030831005.1 Bacteroidota bacterium | reverse complement strand
GTTCAATCTATTCAGTTTTTTATAAACCCATTGCTTGGTGATATTTATTCGATGGAAGAAATTGATGCTTTTTTAAAAACACAAGAAGTGGATATTGATAAGGATAACTATCCTTTTCATACCAATGAAAGCTTGTTATTACACTATACAGAGAATATGTTTCAGTTCTATACGTATAAAAAAGCTTACGATCTGGCAGATTTATTGAAGGCGTTTCTAAATGCGGTTAAGCATCTTTAGTTTTATTAATAAACTGAATATTGCGTTGTAGTCCTTTCCATTTACTTCTTTTTAATGGACTATGTTTAAATAAGGTATTAAACGTGCTTTCTTCAAGTGCCTCCCATTCTTGTGAAGATAAGTTAAGAATTTCTTTGTGCGCAGTAAATGCTTGTTCAGTATGCGGCTTAGAGAATCTGTTCCATGGACAAACATCTTGACAAATATCACAGCCAAAAAGCCAATTATCCATTTTGCCTTCAAAGGCATCTGGAATGAGTTGATCTTTTAACTCAATGGTGAGGTAGGAAATGCATTTAGAAGCATCAATCTTTTTATTATCTATGATGGCATCTGTGGGGCAAGCATCAATACATCTTGTACAAGTACCACAATGATCAGTTTTAAAAGTAGGGTCGGGTTCTAATTCTAAATCACAAATAATGGTTGCAATAAAGAAAAAGGAACCAGCTTGTTTATTAATCAAGTTACCATTTTTACCAATCCAGCCTAAACCACTTTTATTGGCCCATGTACGCTCCAGCACGGGTGCGCTATCTACAAATCCTCGGCCATCTATTTGTCCTATATGCTGATTGATATATGCAAAAAGGGCTTTTAATTTTTCTTTTATAACGTCATGATAATCCATGCCCCAAGCATATTTGGCTATTTTTGGGGAGTCGATGTCTTGGCTTTCGTTAGGGTAATAATTGAGTAATAAAGTAATAACGCTTTTAGCGTTTGGCACTAATTTTCTTGGGTCTACACGGAGATCGAAATGGTTTTCTAAATAACTCATTTTCCCGTGATAATTATTTTTTAAAAAGCTTTCTAAGCGAATAGCATCTTCTTCTAAGAAATCTGCTTTAGCAAAACCAACGCTCATAAAGCCTAATCGTAAGGCTTCTTGTTGAATGCGTTGTTTGTTGCTGAGCATAATTAGGAAATTTTATGGAGTTGTAAAAGTGGCATTTGGTTCAATTGTTGTAGCAAAGATTCCTCTGCGGCTAATGCTACTTTGAATTCAATAATACAGAATAATTGCAAATCTTGATGTGTAATTGTGCAATTATTTTTTTTCAATAGTACTAGCGCATCATTATAATAATTGTAATTAATTTCTAATTGATACGAATTCGTTATTTCAACCGTAATTAATTTATTTTCTTGCAATACTAATTTAGTAGCTGTTTTATATGCATTGATAAGTCCGGGTACGCCTAATAAGGTACCGCCAAAATAACGAACAACTACTACCAGCGCATCTGTAAGCTCCATGCTATCTATTTGTCCTAAGATAGGCTTACCAGCACTACCAGCCGGTTCTCCATCATCATTTGCACGGTATTGTAATCCATTTGTTCCCATTCTAAAAGCGTAGCAAAAATGAACAGCCTTAATATGTTCTTTTTTTAATTGTTCTAGTATAGGTTTTAATAAATACAATGCTGAAAAGGGATACGAGTAGGCAATAAAACGACTTCCTCTGTCCTTGAACTCAGCAATTTGAGTGTCAGCAATACTTTTATAAGCGTTTATTTTTTCTGCCATGGATTTAAAATAAATCTTCGAATGCAATCAGCAGGATGGAGATAATGCCCAAAAGGAGTCCAATTGTATTGGTTTTATTCATTCGTTCTTTAAATAAAATAAGAGCGGCAAGCGCTGCACATACCACAACGCCAATATTGGCAATTGGAATGATAGCAGAACTGTTCATGATATGACTATTAAGAAGCTTTATAAAAAAGTAAATTGAAAAATAATTAGGGATACCCAAAATGATGCCAGCTACAATATTTTTAAGTTCAAATGTTGTTTGCTTACGAATGATCTTTTGAATACCTATACAAATACCTATAATAGCAGCAGTGCTAAATACATAGATGGTATAATAGGCTTGATCATCGGCCTTGCTTAAATAGGTTGTTTCTACAAATTTTACAAAACTATCTAGTAGTCCACTAAGTAAAAACAATAAGGCAATGAGTTTCCAAGAATTATGCTGCTCTGTAGTTTCTGTTTTTTTAGAAGAAAAATAAACAGCCGGAACAGCTAATAGAATACCAATGATTCTTACCAACGTAGACGTTTCATTATAGGCAAATATGGAAATAATTACAGGTATAATTAATGATAATTTATTAGAAATAGTAGTAGCGGTGATGCCAATGGTTTTAGTACAATACCCAATAAGATTAAAAACACTGATGAAAGCAATACCCATTATAATGGCATAGGGTAGCCAAGCGGCATGCAATTGTTGGCTAGTAAAAGGATTGGCGCCCAAATACCAAGTGCCGGTAATTACACAAGTGAGGTAATTAAATACAATAGCCTGAAAAGTATCGATGTTGTATTTTGGAAAGATTTTAAATAAAACAGATAATAAGGTATTGAGTAAAATAACGAGTATAAAATAGATCATTTATATAAACGGATTGTCTTGATGTTTATAAATGGAAATGGTATTGTCTTTTAAAGTAAATGTATGTGTGCTAATTTCCTTATTTAAAACAGGCGCTTTAATGCCTTCTTTTAGCGAAGCTTCGCTCACACAAACAATGGCTTCGTCCCACATATCGTTTTTAATAAACTCAGTAAGGGTATATGGACCGCCTTCTACTAATACTGCATTGATATGATGCATATGCAAATAGTCAGCAATTTGATTTGGCAAAGGCAGTTCTTCTGTTAGTCTAACCCATTCTAAATGCTCTTGCTTATCTTTTTTTAGGAAATTAAAAATGATGGTATTGCTTTCATTATTAAATACACATGCTTTCCTGTCTAATTTCAAAAGAGGATCTATCACGAGTCGCGTAGCTAGTTGCTCTTTGGCAAAGCTACTTGTAAGCAAAGGGTTGTCTATTGATACCGTATTTCTACCAACCAAAATAGATGGTATTTGCGCTCTTACTTGTTGCATCCATAATTTATGTAATGGGTTGCTAATAGGCACTCGTTGTTTAGAATTGCCTACAAACCCATCACTTGTTTCAGCCCATTTCAAATAAATGTAGGGTCTCTTTTTTATAGTATTAGTAAAAAATACTTTGTTTAAGGCTAAGCCTTCTTTTTCTAAAAGGCCATAGGTAACCGCTACGCCATTTTTTTCTAAATAGGCAATGCCATTGCCATTTACTTGCTCAAATGGATCTCGGTTGGCAATAACAACTTGTTTAATGCCGCTTGCTACAACTAAATGTGCACAGGGAGGAGTTTTGCCAAAATGTGCACAAGGTTCTAGATTCACATACAAACAACTTTGAGCAATCCATGCTTCGTCTTGATCCGCAACACTATTAATACAATTTACTTCCGCATGTGGTCCTCCATAATAGGTATGATAACCTTCACCTATGATACGATTGTTATACACCAATACCGCTCCTACAAGAGGGTTTGGGGCTACTTTCCCAGCTCCTTTCCGAGCGAGGTCAAAACAGCGACGCATATACAATTCAGGATTCATGACTGTAAAATTGCATAAAAGATTTTATATAGCCTCTAAATTCGATTATTCATTTTAAAATCAGTCATTATTATTACTTTTGATTGATCATGATAACACTAAAACAGGCTTTGCAAGATTGTAGTGCAGCTTTACAATCGCACTATGGCGATAGGGAAGCGTATGCAATCAGTCATATGTTGATACAACATCTAACGCAGTTTTCTAAGTTAGATGTTTTAGTGCATGCAAATGATATGTTATCAGAGCAGCAAATGCAAAATTATCATGCTGCATTAGAACGATTACAACAACAAGAGCCCATACAATATGTTTTGGGTTATGCTTGGTTTATAAATAAACAGCTTGCGGTAAATAACGCTGTGCTTATTCCTAGGCCAGAAACAGAAGAGTTGATTGCTTTAATTAAACAACATCATGCAAGTAATGAGCCGCTTGCTATTTTAGAAATAGGTACCGGTTCAGGTTGCATTGCTATTGCTCTAAAAGATCATTTTAAACAAGCAGAAGTTTGGGCTATTGATATTAGTGAACAAGCTTTGGTCGTGGCTCAGCAAAATGCAAAAACGCATGATTGTGACATTCACTTTAAGCGTATGGATTTTTTAGATCCTACACATCAAGCAATATTGCCCAAATTTGATATTATTGTTTCTAATCCTCCCTATATTCCTATTCAGGAAAAACAAACGATGGATCAGCATGTTATTCAACACGAGCCAGATAGTGCTTTGTTTGTGCCAGATGATGTTCCATTGTTGTTTTATAAAGCTATAGCTCAATATGCATTGCAACAATCTCATGGGCCTATTACTATATATTGTGAGCTGCATCAAGATTATGCGTTGCAGACAAAGGAATTATTTGAGCACTTAGGTTGCGCATCGGTGCGTATCTATAAAGACCTGTATGAAAACTGGAGAATGCTGAGTGCTATAAAAAAATAAAGGACTGCAATTGCAGTCCTTTATTTTTTTATAGTGATTAACTTAGTTTTTAGAAAACTCAGCGCGAATTACATTTAAAGCACCACCAGCTTTAAACCATTCAATTTGTTGGTCGTTATAACTATGGTTTACTTGAATTGTATCTTGGCTACCATCTGCATGGTGAATTACTAAACTTAAAGGTGTATTAGCATTGAAAGAGGTTAATCCAACAATATCAAATTGATCATCTTCTTTAATTTTATCGTAATCTGCTTTATCAGCAAAAGTTAAGGCCAACATACCTTGTTTTTTCAAATTGGTTTCATGAATACGAGCAAATGATTTTACTAAAATAGCTCTCACACCTAAATGACGAGGCTCCATAGCTGCATGTTCACGAGAACTACCTTCGCCATAGTTTTCATCTCCAACTACGATAGAACCAAAGCCTTGAGCTTTATAAGCTCTTTGTACCGATGGTACCGCATCGTATTCGTTTGTTAATTGGTTTTTAACACTATTGATTTTTTCATTGAAGAAATTAGTAGCACCAATTAATAAGTTGTTAGAAATATTATCTAAGTGGCCTCTTAATTTTAACCATGGACCAGCCATAGAGATATGGTCAGTGGTACATTTGCCTTTTGCTTTAATCAATAATTTTAAACCTTTCAAGTCAGTACCTTCCCAAGCAGTGAATGGAGCTAGTAATTGTAGACGACCTGAATCTGGTGCTACATTTACTTGAACGCTGCTTCCGTCTACTGCTGGAGCTACAAAGCCTGCATCTTCAACATCGAAACCTTTGCTTGGTAATTCATGACCAACTGGAGCATCTAATTTTACTGCTTCGCCAGCTTCATTTACTAACGTGTCGGTAAGCGGATTGAAACCTAAATCACCAGCAATAGCTAATGCCGTTACAATCTCAGGAGAAGCAACAAATGCATAGGTATTTGGATTGCCATCTTGACGAGCTTGGAAGTTTCTATTGAAGGAATGGATAATTGTATTTTTTTCTTTTTTCTCTGCACCTGTTCTTGCCCACATACCAATGCATGGTCCGCAAGCATTAGCAAATACTTTTGCTCCAATTTGATCAAAGGTATTTAAGAACCCATCGCGCTCGATAGTATAGCGGATCATTTCAGAACCCGGCGTGATCATGAATTCAGCTTTAGTCTTTAAGTTTTTATCAGCCACTTGTTGTGCTAATGAAACCGCTCTGCTGATATCTTCGTAAGAAGAATTGGTACAAGAACCAATTAAACCAGCTTCTACTTTTAAAGGCCAATTGTTTTTAATGGCTTCTTCTTTCAATTTAGAAATTGGAGTAGCTAAATCTGGAGTAAAAGGACCATTTACGTATGGTTCTAATTCGTCTAAATTAATTTCGATTACTTGATCGTAGTATTTTTCAGGATGTGCATACACTTCTGCATCCGGACGTAAATGTTCTTTGATTGCCGTTGCTGCATCAGCGATTTCAGCTCTACCTGTTGCTCTTAAATATTCAGCCATTTTTTCGTCGTAACCAAATAAAGAACAAGTAGCACCTACTTCAGCACCCATATTACAAATCGTACCTTTACCTGTTGCGCTTAAGCTATCAGCACCTTCGCCAAAGTACTCAACGATTGCACCGGTACCACCTTTAACGGTTAAGATACCTGCAACTTTTAAAATAATATCTTTAGCAGCTGCCCATCCGTTTAATTTACCTGTAAGTTTTACACCAATAACTTTTGGCATTTTTAATTCCCATGGTAAGCCAGCCATAACGTCTACCGCATCAGCACCACCAACACCAATAGCCACCATACCTAATCCACCTGCATTTACAGTGTGCGAATCGGTACCAATCATCATACCTCCAGGGAAAGCATAGTTTTCTAATACAATTTGATGTATGATACCAGCACCTGGTTTCCAAAAACCAATGCCATATTTATTAGATACAGAAGCTAAGAAATCAAATACTTCTTTACTTTCTTCGTTAGCAAATGCTAAGTCGGTATTAGCACCCACTTTTGCTTGGATAAGGTGATCGCAATGCACCGTAGAAGGCACCGCTACTTTATCTCTACCGCAAGTCATAAATTGTAATAAAGCCATCTGAGCAGTGGCATCTTGCATCGCAACGCGATCGGGTGCAAAATCTACATAGCTTTCGCCTCTAACAAATGGAGTCGTACTTGGATTGCAAAGATGCGCATACAAGATTTTTTCTGTTAAGGTTAATGGATGTCCTAATAAGTTTCTTGTAGCAGCAACTCGCTCTGGTAGTTGTTGATAAACTTTTTTGATAAGGTCTAAATCGAAAGCCATAATTATGTGGGTGTATTTTAAGATTAAAGTTGTGCGAAATTATTGATTTTTTGTCAAAAAGGCGAATTTAAAGTCCAAAATTGATGTTAAGTTTACTCGCTTTATGTACTATTCTGTAAAGAGCGTGGGAATTGACTTTGAGAGCTTATATTTGTTCCGAAAACAGCAAATACATGGCCACCTTTAAAAATGAATTTTCTTGGTCCTTAAGTCGTAACGAATTATTTCATTATTGCCCAAGGAAATACTTTTATAACTATTACGAGTATTGGGATGGTTGGTTATGGAATGCTTCGCCTTTAAAGAAGAAAATCTACCAATTAAAGAAAATGTCAGCACTAGACATGTGGCTGGGAGATGTGGTGCATCGATGCATTAAATATAGCATACTTCATAAAGATAAGGAGGCGTCCTACCTGCTAGAAAGTTTACAAAAAAGATTAGCACATGATTTAGCTATTTCGTATCAAAATGCGCAAGGGCCCATCAACCCCAAATCATTATTGCTGATAGAGCATTATAAAGGCTTGCCTATTGATCAGGATTATTGGTTTGAAAAGGGAGCTACATTATTAACTACTTATTTTCAATCGAAGTGGTATGATATTTTAAAATCTATTCCTGCAAATCAATTTATATACGTAGATGCGGATGATATTAAAAGTATGCAGTTTGATGTGCAGGGGCTCAAAGTATATGCCATACCCGATTTGTGTTTTTATGATCAAGAGGGGCAATTAATATTAATTGATTGGAAAACGGGTAGAGAGCGACACACCGAATTGTCTGCTCAATTGAAGATTTATGCGCTGCGCTTGCAGTTAGTTGATGGTATTGATACTAAGATCACAAACATTCAAGCGTATACGCATTATATTCAAACGGGCACCGATGTGGGAAGAAACATTGCAGCGTCGGATATAGATGAAGCCTATGCTATTATTGATGCTGGTAAGCAACAAATGCTTGCTTTGCTAGAAAACGAAGCAGAAAACAAACCCAAGCCTATGGTCTGTTTTGAAAAAACAGATGATACAAGTAAATGTGAGCTGTGTCCTTTTCAAGAAATTTGTAATTAACAGAGAATACCGCTAATCCATATATAAAAACTTATATTTGCATCTATGAAATCGTATAGTAACCTTAGGGCATTAAGGGCATTAGTTAAGGCAAGTTTGCAATCTATTTTTAAGAGTCCATCTGCTATAGTTTTTGGTGTAGCTTTTCCTCTTATTTTCATTATGGTTTTCGGCTTTTTAGGAGGTGGGAAAGACCCTGTATTTTCGGTAGCTAATGCATTAAATAGTGATACTTCTGCTATCCTGAGTAAATCTTTACATCAAGTGCCGCAATTAAAATGGAAATCATACACTAATCAAAGTGAAATAGATGCTGCCCTACAAAATGGAACCATTACGGCTACTATTGCAATACAACAACCGATTGCTACTCAACCAGCACAAATTATCATACACGCTGCATCTTCAGGATTGAAGAATATACCGGCATTACAAGCCATAGTAAAACAAGTTATTCAATTGCAAGATCCCGCTATTCAACAAAAAATGTCTGCTATTGCAATTGTTCAAATTCGCGTTCAGCAAGTAAGAGCCTACAAGTCAATTGATTTTATCTTACCCGGTCAATTAAGCTTTTCTTTATTGGCAGGTAGCGTTTTTGGAACAGCATTTGTATTTTTTAACCTCCGTCAAACCTTAGTGCTAAAAAGATTTTTTGCTACACCCGTTAGAAAAGAAATCATCGTAATAAGCGAAGGAATAGCTAGAATGCTTTTTCAATTATTAACCTCTTTGGTAATCATCGTGATTGGTCATTTCGCTTTTGGTTTTACATTGGTAAATGGCTTTTGGACAGGATTAGAAATGTTGGTTTTAAGTGCCTTAGGCATTATTGTATTTATGGGTTTTGGTTTTGTAGTAAGTGGATTAGCAAAAACAGATGCTACTATCCCACCTATAGCTAATCTTATTACCTTGCCGCAGTTTTTGTTGGCTGGCACCTTCTTTTCAATTGATAATTTCCCTAAGTGGTTGCAGCCTATAACTAAAGCAATGCCATTAACTTATTTAAATGATGCTATGCGCAAAATTGCTTTTGATGGTGCGCATTTGTGGGATGTAAAACTTGATGTATTGGTATTGTGTTTGTTTGGTGTTGGGATTTATTTATTAGCTTCTCGTGTATTTAAATGGGAATAAATTAAAACTGTATTATGAATTTAGAATTTAATAAGAATGAAGATGCTATGCGTTTGACTATTAGCCAAATGCGCCAACGCCATGCACAAATTAGTTTGGGTGGGGGTAAAAAAGCAATTGAGAAAGCTAAAGAAAAAGGAAAATTAAGCCCGAGAGAACGCATTGATTATTTGATTGATGCAGATACGGAGTTTCAAGAAATTGCTGCCTTCACAGCTTATGAAATGTATCAAGAGCATGGTGGTTGTCCGGCTGGTGGTACGGTAGGTGGACTAGGATTTGTTAGTGGTAAGTTATGTATGATCATTGCTAACGACAATACGGTGAAAGCGGGTGCTTGGTTCCCCTTAACAGGTAAAAAGAATTTACGCTTACAAGAAATTGCTATGGAAAATAAATTGCCCGTTATTTATATCGTAGATAGCGCAGGTGTATATCTTCCAATGCAAGATGAGATTTTCCCAGATAAAGAACATTTCGGTCGCATTTTTAGAAACAATGCAATGATGAGCGCTATGGGTATTACACAAATAGCTGCTGTAATGGGTAGTTGTGTAGCCGGTGGTGCTTACTTGCCTATTATGAGCGACGAAACATTGATAGTGGAAGGTAATGGTTCTATCTTCTTAGCGGGTCCGTATTTAGTTAAGGCTGCTATTGGTGAAGATATAGATATTCAAACTCTAGGAGGCGCTACAACACATAATGAAATAAGTGGAATTGCTGATTATAAATTTGAAAATGAGCAAGATTGTCTAGATCAGGTTAAGCGTATCATTAGTAAAATTGGTAAGCAAGAGCAAGCGGGTTTTGATCAAATAGCAGCTGTAGCTCCGAAACGTGCTACACAAGATGTATATGGTTTGGTGAGTGCAGAGAACAATAAAAACTTTGATGTAGTTGATGTTATTGAAACGATTGTAGATGCCGACTCCTTTGACCAGTTTAAAGAAGATTATGGCAAAACAATAGTTTGTGGTTATGCACGCGTAGCAGGATGGGCAGTAGGTATTGTGGCTAACCAAAGAAAAATTGTGAAAAGCGGTAAAGGCGAAATGCAGATGGGTGGTGTTATCTATAACGATAGTGCAGATAAGGCAGCGCGATTTATTCAAAATTGTAATCAGAAAAAAATTCCTTTAGTCTTCTTGCAAGATGTTACCGGTTTTATGGTGGGTAGCAGAAGCGAACATAGTGGTATAATTAAAGATGGAGCTAAGCTTGTGAATGCAGTGGCTAATTCTGTTGTGCCTAAAATTACCATTATCATTGGCAATTCATACGGTGCCGGTAATTATGCAATGTGCGGTAAAGCGTATGATCCTCGATTTATTTATGCTTGGCCAAATGCAAAAATTGCCGTTATGGGTGGAGAGCAAGCAGCTAAAACATTATTGCAAATTCAAGTAGCTTCTTTAAAAGCTAAGGGTGAAGTAATTGACCCGGGAAAAGAAAAAGAATTATTACAAGAGATTATTGAAAAGTATAATAAGCAGACGAGTGTATATTATGCAGCAGCAAGATTGTGGGTAGATGAAATTATTGATCCAGCTGAAACGCGCAATAGAATTGCTTTGGCTATTCAAGCAGCAAATCATGCGCCAATTGAGAGAGAATGGAAAAGTGGGGTATTTCAGGTTTAATGTACAAAAGGATTTCTTTTTCTAAGTATCATATAGTTTTTTAGATTTTTCCAAAAAGCTAAAATCATATATACGATGAGCGGAGAGCCCATGGTTAGAAAAGAAATATAAATAAACCATAAACGAATGCGAGAACTGGCAATGCCTAAACGATCGCCAATGCTAGAGCAAACGCCGAATGCTTTCCACTCAATAAAATCTTTGATTTTGTAAAGACCTCGCATGGTTTTTTCTTTTATGTAAATATAACTTTTTTTAAGAAAATAACACTTCTTGTTTTTAATCGATATACATACCCATCAAAAGACGGGCGCTGCTACTTCCCTCTGTGCTATCTATTCGGATTTCCAAAACCTGGATGCTGATGGCGTTTATAGCCTTGGTTTACATCCTATGATGGTACAATCTTATGATGCTATAGCCATTGAAAGTGCCTATCAAGCTATGGTTAAAAAACAGGTATGGGCTATAGGGGAAATAGGCTTAGACAAAAGAAATAAAGCCTATTGGGATTTGCAAATAACCCTTTTTCAACAACAAATTGAAATCGCTAACGCACTACAAAAGCCTTTAATTATTCATTGTGTGCAAGCAATTGATGCTTGTTTATTGTATTTAAAAGCAGCACAAGTGCCGGTTATCTTCCATGGATTTAGAAAATCATTGCCGGTGGCAAAACAACTCTTACAACAAGGATATTATATCTCTTTTGGAGCGGCATTATTGCAAGATGCATCGTTACAAATGTGTTTTAAACAATTGCCGTTGGATCAGCTCTTTTTAGAAACAGATGATAGTCCAATTGCCATTGATGAGGTATACGAAACAGCAGCTAAGGTGTTACAAACTGAAATAGAAAATGTAATTTTGCCTATTCAAGAAAATTTCAACAGGATTTTTAAATTAGCATAATGAAAGATACAGCATGGTTGTCGCGTACAAGCTTACTTATAGGTGAAGAGAAATTGCAGCGCTTAATAAATGCGCATGTATTAGTTGTAGGCATGGGTGGAGTAGGTTCTTTTGCGGCTGAGTTTATTTGTAGAGCTGGTGTAGGGAAGATGACGATTATAGATGGAGATGTTGTTGATCCTTCTAATAGAAATAGACAATTGCCAGCCTTAGCAACCAATCATGGTGAATCTAAAGCGGCAATTATGGCGGAGCGTTTAAAAGCTATCAATCCAGAATTAGAATTGACCGTTATCAATTCTTTTATTGCGCCAGAAATGGTAGCAGAAATTTTAGAAGTTCCTTTCGATTATGTTATTGATGCTATTGATAGTATTACACCCAAAGTTACATTCTTAGAAGCTGCCTATAACAAGGGCTTGCGCATTGTAAGTAGTATGGGTGCAGGTGGCAAGATGGATCCAACCCAATTAAAAGTAGCCGACATTTCAAAGTCGTTCAATTGCCCCTTTGCACAGCTCATTAGAAAACGCTTACGCCCAAGAAAAATCTATAAAGGCATCACCGTTGTATTTTCAACCGAGTTGCCAGATAAAGAATCCTTATTGGTTACCGATGGTTCTAATTTCAAAAAATCATCTTATGGCACTATTTCCTATTTGCCAGCTGCTTTTGGTGGTGCTGTGGCCTCTGTTGCCATTCGGGCATTAATACAAGACTAAGGCTGGTAGCTAAAGAAAACAATCGCAATATTTTGCTTATCTTGCAAGGAATTTTAAACGATTTTTATGTTCCGTTCGCATACTTGTGGCGCTTTGCGTATTGCTGATATTAATAAAGAAATAACCCTAGCAGGATGGGTACAAACCATTCGTAAATTTGGTAGTATTACCTTCGTCGATCTTCGTGATCGTTATGGTATTACTCAATTATTATTTAATGAGCAATTAAATGCGCAATTAGATCAAACTCCATTAGGAAGAGAGTTTGTATTGCAAGTACAAGGTAAGGTAGTAGAGCGCAGCAATAAAAATCCTAAAATAGATACCGGCGACATTGAAATTGAAGTTCACACCTTTACCATTTTAAACGCCGCTCAAACACCTCCTTTTACCATTGAAGAAGAAACAGATGGCGGCGATGAATTGCGCATGAAATATCGTTATCTAGATTTGCGAAGACCAAGCTTAAAACGCAATATGGAATTGCGTTACAAAGTTAATCGTGCGGTCAGAAATTATATGGATACACAAGGGTTTTATGATATTGAAACGCCTTTTTTAATTAAATCAACTCCAGAAGGGGCTCGAGATTTTGTAGTGCCTTCACGAATGAATGAAGGTCAGTTTTATGCCCTTCCTCAAAGTCCACAAACCTTTAAGCAATTATTAATGATTAGTGGCTATGATCGTTATTACCAGATCGTAAAATGTTTTAGAGATGAAGATTTACGTGCCGATCGTCAGCCAGAATTTACGCAGATAGATTGTGAAATGTCTTTTGTAGAGCAAGAAGATATTTTGAATATGTTTGAAGGCTTAGTAAAACATGTTTTTGAAGATGTAAAACAAATTAGTTTCAAAGAAGCATTTCCGAGAATGACCTGGGATGATGCGATGTGGCATTATGGAAATGATAAACCGGATATTCGTTTCGAAATGAAATTGAATAATTTAAAGGTTGAAGACACTGTACATTGCGATGCATTAAATGGTGTAGATTTCAAAGTGACTAATGAGGCTAAAACAATTATTGCGGTTAGCATTCCAGGTGCAGCTTCTTTTACTAGAAAACAAACAGATGAGTTAACGGAGTGGGTTAAGCGTCCACAAATTGGTATGACAGGTTTGTTGTTTATTCGTTGTAATGAAGATGGCACTTTTAAAAGTACGGTAGATAAGTTTTTCTCAGAAGATAAATTAGCAGCTATTGCTTCTTTTTGTAATGCACAAAAAGGCGATTTAATTGCTATTGTGGCTGGAGAAGAAGCGTTGACCAGAAAAGCGGCTAGTGAATTACGTTTGGAAATGGGTAATCAATTAGGCCTTCGAAATCCAGACGTGTATAAACCACTTTGGGTTATCGATTTCCCATTGTTTGAATATGATGAAGAATCAAAACGATTTGTTGCAAGACATCATCCATTTACATCTCCTAAGCCGGAGCAAATTGAATGGATGCAAGATTTAAGCAAGTATGCAGTAATTAAAGCTAATGCTTACGATATCGTTTTAAATGGAACTGAAATTGGCGGAGGTTCTATTCGTATTTACCAACGCGATTTGCAAGAAAAGATGTTTGCTGCCTTAGGTATGAGCAAAGAAGAGGCTCAAGAGAAATTTGGTTTCTTATTGGGTGCGTTTGAGTATGGTGCACCACCGCATGGAGGTATAGCCTTTGGTTTTGATAGGATGTGTGCTTTATTAGGCGGACAAGAATCAATTCGAGATTTTATTGCCTTCCCTAAAAATAATGCGGGTAGATATGTAATGCTTGATGCTCCTTCTGTTATAGATGCGCATCAGTTTGAAGAATTGCAATTGCAATCTACGGTTAAAAAATAAGAAATGCTTTGTATGCCTTCTGCATATAATCAGTATCTTTAGTAATAAACAATATTCAAATGAAATCGATTTTACAATTTGGCGTACTAGCAATTATTTTTTCAATCGTAATGAGTTCATGCAGCAATGGTGTTTTTGATTCAAATGCTGCTGGTTCATTAAGTACTTCGCCAAATCCTTTAAATCCGCCTACAGACTTATGTAAAAGTAATCCAAGCTTTAATTGGTGGGGTACTATACCAATGTCAGCAGTTGTAGAAAAAGATACGCTTGTATTTTCTACATTTCAAGCTTCTCGCAATCAAGGTTTTGTTGTAATTACTGCTTCGGCTGGTGATTATACTATTGCAATGTCTATTAGCGAAGCGTCTAAAGTTAATGAGTCTTATTATTTTGGTATCCCTACTAATCAAGTAGCCGCTGTTTCAGTTATGAGTAGCGGTAGGGTGTTTGCTACAAATAATGGAGGATGTGGCAGATTTCGCTTGTTGAAATTAACTAATAATCATATTCAAGGCTATTTCTATTTTAGCGGTGGAGACGGTGCAGGAAATTATAAAAATGTAGCTATTGGATTTATAGATGGCGATATTCTCTAAGCTTTTAATTATAATACAAAAAAACGCAAGCTACCTGCTTGCGTTTTTTTATGCTTAATTTTTATGACAACAGCTATGTTTGATTTTTATTTCTTTATTTGCATTTTGTTCTATGGCTACTTTAGGGCTTAAATAGGGTATGCCTAAATTAGCTCCTCTTAAAATAAACAAAGTGCCATAAATAACAACGAGCAGAGGAATAAGGCGTTGTAGTCGTTGTTGTTTAGCCCATTGAATCTTATTCTTAAGTAAGGCTATACCCATCATCATAGGCATAGTGCCAACCCCAAAACTTAGTAATAGAAAGGCCATTTGTACACTACTTTTTGCCGTGATGCTCATACTCAAGGCCATATATACTAGTCCGCAAGGTAATAGTCCATTAAGCGCGCCAGCAAGGGTAAGCATAGCCATAGAAGGTTTGCTAAATACACGTCCTAATTGTGTGAGTACCCATTGATTCCAAGGAAGTTTGAATTTCCAAAAGGCTGCTAATTTTGGTACTAAGTATAGTATACTAGCTATTAATAATAAGCTCCCTATAGCAATGGAAACTACTTGTTGAATTCCAGGATTAAACAATTCTTTGAATGAAAATAAGATATAACCTAATAAACTATACATGCCGATGCGTCCAAACTGATAGAGTAGTATAGAAAGTACTTTGATGGCGTAATTATTATTTTTAAATGGGATAGCTAATATGATTGGTCCGCACATCCCTGCACAGTGCAAACTTCCTGTTAGTCCCATTAAAAAAGCAATTCCATAATTTAGATCCATTATTCAAATAAGTTTAGTGCTGTTTCGCTATAATAATTAATACGTTCTGATGCATATTGTATTTTTGCGGTGTAGTTACCCTTGTTGATATTGTTTAGTGCAATTGAAACACTATCATTGCAGGTAGAGAAGCTAATGCTGGTATCGTTTTTAGCATTTGCAGCATTATACAATTCTATTGTACCTGTAATCAATTGATCATGCAAAGTGCTAGGAAATTGAATATGTATAAATTGTTCATTATGCGTAATTAAGGGATTTGTTGCCAGTGCTTTATTATTAGCATTAGCATCAATTATCTGCTGATAGGCAATTTCCTTTTTATAATAATCATCACTTACCAAATCCGTGTTTTGCTGAGTGCTTTTATATACTAAGAATCCAATCATTATTACAAAGCCAATGTATAACACGGCTATTTTGTTTCCCCAATTCATATTATTTAAATTTAAAAGGTCCTAAGAAATGTATGTTTATAGTATTTACTTTTTTATTGTTTTCAATCACATCTATTTTCAATTTTGTAGATCGATCTTGGATGTTTCTTTTTAAGACACTTACAAACAAACTTCCATTGTACGATTGGTTGGCTTTTAGTTTTATATTCTTTTCGCCAACTAATGTAATCGTGCCTTGAAAATTTGAAGGTTTTAGTTCAATAGTTTTTGCATCAAAGGTTTTGTTTAACACCGTATAATTATACAAATTGCTAATAGTACTATCATTAGGCTCTTGAAATAATTGTCCGGGTGTTCTTAAAATGGCTACACCAATGTCAGTTCTGCTACTCAATAAATATATTTCTACCCCTATCAGTAATAACATTATTAAACTATAAGCTTTCATTTTAGTAGTGAATCGGGTAGGCTTGTGGTCAGCGATATTGCGCTCTGATGCAAATTTTATCAAATTGGTAGGTTTGTGAATCGATTCCATGATATGGTCGCAAGCATCAATACAAGCAGTACAATTTACACATTCTAATTGGGTACCATTTCTAATGTCTATGCCAGTTGGGCATACTCTAATACATTGTTTACAATCAATGCAATCGCCAACACCGGCTTGTTGTTGTTTGCTGTATTTGGCTCTTGGTTCACCTCTTGCATGGTCATAACTAACGACAATTGAATTTCTATCTAATAGTACACCTTGCATTCTACCATACGGACAAACTACAGTACATACTTGTTCTCTAAA
Organism: Bacteroidota bacterium; assembly: GCA_030831005.1. Lineage (GTDB taxonomy): Bacteria > Bacteroidota > Bacteroidia > Chitinophagales > Chitinophagaceae > CAIWHF01. The sequence continues at coordinate 14,323 of JAURLW010000094.1, read as the reverse complement.
CCAAGAGTATACAAAGAAGAATACACTTGTAAAGATTACTATCGCTAAAAAGCCACCTTTATGAGTTGCGATGGGACTAAGTATAATTTCTTTAAGTTCATCTACGCCAATAATATAAGATAAAAATACATTGGCAAAGACAAAACTTAATATCCAAAAAAGAGTCCACTTTGTAATTTTTTTAATGAACTTATCTGTATTCCAAGGGCTTTGTTTCAATGCTTTTTGTTTGCCAGAATCTCCTTCAATAGCATATTCAATTTTTCTAAAAACCATTTCTAAAAAAATGGTTTGTGGGCAAGCCCAGCCACAAAAGACCCTTCCAAAAACTACCGTAAATAGTGCAATGAATACAATGAAGATAACCATGCCTAAGCCAAAGATGAAAAAATCTTGTGGCCAAAAAATGGTGCCAAATAAGATAAACTTTCGCTCTAGTATATTGATTAAAAAAAGAGGGTGGTGATTTACTTTGATAAAAGGTAAACTAACTAACGCTATTAAGTAAAAAATACTTAATAACGTTCTTAGATTATATAATTTACCCTTTGGCTTACTTGGGAAAATCCAGTTACGTTTACCTTGTTTATTAATAGTAGCTACACTGTCTCTAAACGATTCCTGTTCATTTATGGGGTATTCTTTCATAGCTAATAATGCTTAATTTTTTCCTATAGTATCTGTATTTACTGCTGTAGTAGTAACAATGGCATCTTCAATACCTTGTGGGTCTTTTGGTGCTAATGGTTTTGTGCCCTTTAGTGTATATACATAATTTGATAAGGCTGCAATTTGCTTTGCAGAAAAATCTTCTTTCCAGCTTTTCATACCTTTCTCTTTCCATCCATATTTAATACTTTTAAAAATGCTCTTTATATCTCCTTGATGAAGCCAATAAGCATCAGTTAAATTTGGACCAACTCCGCCACCGCCATCTTTGGCATGACAAGCAGAGCAATTTGTTTCAAAAAGCTCTTTGCCGGTTGCGATAATTGCAGCATCGGAAGATACAGTAATGGTATTTTCGTCTACTTTATCAGCTGCTGTAGCTAAATAAGCCTCTACTGCAGCATTGCCTTCTGCTACTTCGGTATTGAATTCATCTAAAGAACTTGGTCCATTTCCACTGATATGATAATAGTATACATAAATAACGGATATGAATATGGTTAGGTAGAAACCATATTTCCACCATGGTGGTAAGCTGTTGTCTAATTCTCGAATACCATCATAGTCATGATCTAATAGGATATCTTTTTCTTTTTCTATTGCAACAGAATTGTTTAGTTTGCTCCAAATTGGATGGTCCCATAAGCGGTAACGTAATACGTTTTGAAGCTCTGCAACTTTTGATTCATCTCTACGAATAGTTTTAATAAGCTTTTGGATAATGAACAACAAACACAATAAAATGAATAATTCAAATCCAATGATACCCATTAAAAAATAATATGTACTCTCTTGCATACCGTTTATTAATGCACTACCAGGTACATTGTTTGTGCTGATTACATCTTGCGCCATAGCATTGCTTGTTATACATAAAATACCTAGTCCTATTATAGACATCATTTTGTGCTTTCCGGTTTTTAGTTTTTGACTATATACTCTTGAAAGAGATATAATCACATTGCCCATTGCCCCTATGATTAAAAGCAAAATGATAATTAAAGCAATTAAACTGTATTTAATAGTATTATCTGGTGATGCTGGATCTGTTGTTGTGGTAGCTGCTGCATCAGCTGCAAATGCTATACTACCAGAGAAGAGTAGGGTTAGTAGTCCCATGGTTTTTTTATGGAATAGATTAAGTTTCATGCGTTATATATTTTATAAGCGTTAATTAATCATTAAAAGGAATCTCTTTTAATGCTTTAATATAATTTTTATTGGCGCGTATAGCCCACCAACCTAATAGGCTAAAGAAGCTAAAAAAGAGGAGCAAAGAAATTAAAGGGTAGATAGCTACACCTGTAATCGTTTCTAAATAGTGAATAAATTTCATAGCAATACTATTTAAGGTTTTAATTTAATATCCGTTCCTACTCGTTGCAAATACGCAATCAATGCAATAATCTCTTTGTTGTTTACTGTATTGATTTTGTCTTTTTTCAAGTTTTCACTAATTGTGGTTGCTTGTTTTAGTAAATCTTGATTTGCAATAGCATCATAGCCTTTCGGGTAAGGAACGCCTAAAGTTTGCATAGCTCTGATTTTAGCTCCTGTGATTGCAGTATCAATATTGTTTTCAAACAACCAAGGGTAAGCAGGCATAATAGTGCCATCAGAAATACTATTAGGATCATACATATGATTATAGTGCCAGCTATCAGGGTATTTACCTCCAATACGCGCTAAGTCTGGACCGGTACGTTTACTTCCCCACTGGAATGGATGGTCGTAAATAAACTCGCCTGCTTTTGAATATTCTCCATAGCGCGCTACTTCACTTCTAAACGGACGAATCATTTGACTGTGACAAGTATAGCATCCTTCTCTAATGTAAATGTCTCTTCCTTGTAGTTCTAAAGGTGTATAAGGTTTTACACTAGTTATCGTTGGAATATTCTCTTTAATTAAGAAAGTAGGTACAATTTCTATGATACCTCCTATGCCTACTAATACAAGACTTAAAATCAATAATTGTACAGGTCTTCTTTCAATCCATCTATGCCAATGTTCAGTGCTATGTACGGTATAGTTTTTAGTTAGTTTAGGAGCACTTGCTTTTTCGTTTTCTAAAAGCGTACCTGCTTTAATTGTTTTCACTAAATTGTATACCATCATTAATGCTCCAACCAGATATAAAGCACCACCAATACCTCTCATCATATAAAATGGGCGCATTTGAATAACGGTTTCTAAGAATTGATATTTAATGGTTCCTTCAGCAGTAAATTCTTTCCAAGCCAAGCTTTGCATAAAACCTGCCCAATACATGGGTACGGTATAGAATACGATACCTAAGGTGCCAATCCAGAAATGTTGGTTAGCTAGTTTTTGAGAATATAATTTGGTTTGGAATATGCGAGGGATTAACCAATATAGAACTGCAAAAGTTAAAAAGCCGTTCCATCCTAAAGCGCCTACATGCACGTGCGCAATAGTCCAATCCGTAAAGTGACTGATAGCATTTACACTTTTCAAACTCAACATAGGTCCTTCAAATGTAGCCATACCATATGCTGTGATGGCAACTACCATGAATTTAAGCACCACATCTTCACGCACGCGATCCCAAGCGCCTCTCAACGTAAATAGACCATTGATCATACCTCCCCAAGAAGGAGCAATAAGCATTACAGAAAATACAGTTCCTAAAGATTGAGCCCAATCAGGAAGCGCAGTATATAATAAGTGGTGCGGTCCAGCCCAAATGTATAAGAATATTAATGCCCAAAAGTGAATGATAGACAATCGATAAGAATAGACAGGTCTATTGGCTGCTTTAGGTAAGAAATAGTACATGATACCCAAGTATGGGGTAGTAAGAAAAAAGGCTACTGCATTATGTCCATACCACCATTGCACTAAAGCATCTTGCACACCTGCATACCATGAGTAAGATTTGAGAAAGCTAAAAGGAATCTCAAAGGAGTTCACTATATGCAACATGGCAACAGTTACAAATGTTGCGATATAAAACCAGATGGCTACATACAAATGGCGCTCTCTTCTTTTTATGATGGTGCCAAACATATTCCAACCAAACACCACCCAAATCAATGTAATAAGAATATCAATTGGCCATTCTAATTCTGCATATTCTTTACCTGTTGTAAAGCCAGCTAATAAAGTAACTGCGGCTAATACAATAATTGTCTGCCATCCCCAGAAGTGAATTTTACTCAAAGTGTCACTAAACATGCGCGATTTTGTAAGGCGCTGTAAGGAATAATAAACACCCATGAAAATACCATTGCCTACAAATGCAAAAATAATTGCATTGGTATGCACGGGTCTAACGCGACCAAAAGTTGTCGGTGCAAAATTGAAATTAAGCACTGGATAAACTAATTGTAAGGCTGCTAATAATCCGGCTAGCATGCCTACAATGCCCCATAAAATAGTGGCATAAGCAAACATTTTTACGATCTTATTGTCGTATTCAAAATGTTCTAATTGTACGGATGTGTCTGTCATAGTAATATTGATTTGTGTTTTGAAATGTTTAAGGATTACCTAGCTGTTGGTTTTATCGTCGAATAGAGCTCTCCAAGAGGAGCCTTTAAAGTCTTCATATTGGTCATTTTTAATAGACCATATAAATGCAACCAGAAATCCGGTGGCTACTAGCAAGCTGCTTATTACTAATATAAAAAGTGCGCTCATGATAGATTGTATTGTACCTCAAAAGTAAAAGCTCAATTTACTTTTCACTATGACCGCTCACATATGACAATATGATAGTTGTCATATAGTAATCACAGGGCTTTATTTCAAAAAACGCTTTGCTCCCCAATAACTCAATCCGGTTGTAAGTAGTATAATACTAATGGTACTTGTAGGCATTAGAATTGCGGCAATCATTGGATTCAATTTGCCCTGCACGCTAAATCCAATACCTATTATATTGTATAAAATGGATACAAAAAAGGTGATGGTAATGATCGTGTTGCTGAATGTAGCGAGTTTTATAAGATTAGGTAATTGCCCAAATTGTTTGGCATCTAAAATGGCATCGCAGGAAGGAGAAAAGTTATTGATATTCTCTGAAAGGGTTATTCCTACATTGCTTTGCTGAAGTGCCCCAGCATCGTTGAGCCCATCGCCTAACATAAGAACCTTCTTGCCTTTGGCTTGTAGGCTTTCAATGAAGTGTAGTTTGTCTATAGGTTTTTGTCCAAATTGTAAAACAGCCTCTTTGGGGAAAACACTTTGCATAAGCGTTTTATCTTTTTCTGTATCACCAGAAAGTAATGAAAATTGAAAACGTTTTTTTAGATGATTAAATAGTTGAGGTAAAGATGATCGTAATTGCGATTTAGATTCAAATACAGCAATGGTGACACCATCTATTGAAATCCATAGGTTGCCAGTTTTTTCTGTTTGCTTAGCTGAGGTAAATTCTCTTGACCCTATTTGTATAATTTTTCCAGCTACTGTAGCCATTATGCCAGCACCAATAACCTCTGTCCAATGGCTAATTGGAATAATTTCTTGCTTACCCAAGTAGGTGCATAAAGCTTGAGCCATAGGATGCTGACTTGCTTGAGCTACATTATAAATCCATTGTTTTTGATCTTTATTAAGGGTTGCAAAATTGCTAATCAATTCAAGGTAATGTCCGTGGGTTAATGTACCTGTTTTGTCAAAAACAATATGATTCGTCTTGCTTAACTGTTCTATCACACTGGCATCGCGGAGGTATAAGCCATGATCACTTAGTAGTTTCATCATAATACCATTGGTAAACGTGCTAGTTAATAATAGTGCACATGGACATGCTACAATTAATACGGCACTTACACTGGGCAAGATTAAACTTGGGTTGAAAAAATACCAATATAGAGCAGTTATTATTGCAATAGCAAATAGAATGCTACTGAAATAATTACTTAGTATTGGAATGAAACTATTTTTTTTATTTTCTTCTTCTTTGTTTTTTGAAAATGAAAAATGATTCCATAAAGAAGTTAAATAACTCTGCTCAATAGGTTTTACAACTTCTAACACTACGGTTTCGTTTATTTGTTTGCCACCAGCATATACGAGTTCTTTTTCTTTAATTCGAACAGGACTTGATTCGCCACTTACAAAACTATAATCAATATAAGCTGTTCCTTTTTTTACGATACAATCAGCGGGTACAATTTCTTCTGCATGTAATAAAATACAATCGCCCGCATTCAAAGCGCTTACTTCTTTGGTACTCGTTTCTGTGTCTGTAATGATGGTAACTGAGATAGGGAAGTAGGAAGTATAATTTCTATGAAAGCTAATGGAGGATTGCGTGCGTTCTTGCAATACACGTCCTACCAACATAAAGAAAACAATGCCACTCATGCTGTCTAAATACCCAGCGCCAGAATGGCTTAAGATTTCGTATACACTTCTTGTAAAGGTTATTAATATAGCTAAAGCAATTGGTGCATCGATATTTAAAAAGCGTTGTTGGATTCCTTTCCATGCGGTTATGAAAAATTCACTTGCACTGTAAAAGAATACTGGTAGCGATAATAATAAATTGATATACCGAAATAAACTGGTGTAATGCTGTTCAATGGTAGAGATGGAGTCGGAGAGATACTCTGGAAAACTCATCATCATAATATTGCCGAAACAAAAACCAGCAATACCTAATTTGAAGATTTTACTTTTGTCTAAGCTTTTGTTTTTTATTTCTTTGTCACTTATATCTTCTAAACTTATATAGGGTTCGTATCCTATAGTACTTAATAAACTTACTATTTTCCTAATGGTGGTTTCGGCATTTAAAAATTTTATTTGTACTGTTTTTTTGCCAAAATTCAATCTGCTTTCAATTACTCCTTTGTCTAATCTATTTAAATGCTCAATAAGCCACATGCAAGAACTGCAATGCACATTAGGTAGGTAAAACTCGATCAAACTTATAGTTTGGTCTGTAAATTGGATAAGCTTTAGTTGTACTTGAGGATCATCTAAGTAAGAAAACTTTTCTTTTGTATTTGGTTTTATTTGTTGGAGACCGGGATGTTGTTCTAAACTATAATAATCACATAGGTTGTTATTTTTCAAAAGTTCATATACCAATTTGCAACCTTCGCAACAAAATTGATAAGTGTCAAAGTCAATTGCACCTAATTCACAACTAGCTCCACAGTGATGGCATTCTTGTATAACAACTTGTTTATGCATGTGCATAAATTTGGACTTGACTTTCTTTTATAAAATTGATCAATTCATATTCATCGATAAACAACATTTGCAGTATATTGAGTTCTACACTATGCATAATGATACGTACCGCTTTATAATCTAATTGGTCCTCTTGTAATTCATACAAATTAGGCTTCGCTACTTTATACATGCGATATAGATGTTCTCTCATTTTAGCCACATCATCCATAAGTGTTTGTATAATGGTCTGATGAGGCAAATTGCATTTCCCTGAGCAGGTAGAGCAATTATGACCGTCTTCAACTTTTTTTGACAAGGTATTTAAGTAAGGAATAAGGCTTTCATGCCTATAGGATAGTAAGCTGCTCAACTCATCCATTAATTTATTCGCTAAGCTTAAGTAAAGATTATTATCTGCAGTAGCCTGAATGGTATTTTTATTGAAAATGGCTAGTAACTCTTGCTGGTTAGTTTCTATTTCTTGGAGTAGGGGATTGTAAGAGCTATTAATGAATTCAACAATATTATTTCTGGAAATAACGGCTTGATGTAGCATAGGACATGTTTTTGTCAAAGCTAGCAGTAAGCATAAAATAAAAATATGACGAATTCATTTGCTTGAAATGATATTCGTCATATCTAAAAAAGGGTAGCTCTAGTTGTATAAATTGGCAATATGGATAAGTTTGTCCATATTGATGAGTTTGATTTTTTTACCTTCGAAAGCAACGATCGCATCATGTTTGAACTCAGACAAAAGTCGAATGGCGGTTTCGGTAGCGGTACCAACTAAGTTGGCAATATCTTCTCTTGAAAGTACTACATTGATAGTTTGGTTGTCAGCTTCAAAACCATAGGTTTCTTTCAAAAATAATAAAGCTTCAGCCATGCGTTCTCTAACTGGTTTTTGAGCCAAGTCGGTAATCATTTGTTCGGCTTTACGCAATTCAATAGAAAGCATTTTAAGAATTTCCATGGATAAGGTAGGGTTTTCCTTCAAAACGGTAAAGAACGTTTCTTTAGGAATAAAACACACATCCGTATCATCTAAGGCAATTGCTGATGAATTATAGCGTTCGTTACTTAAAAGCGCTCTATAGCCTAGTATATCGCCTTCTTTAGCTAGTCGTACAATTTGGTCTTTACCTTCTGTACCAGCATGAGAAATTTTTATTTTCCCTGAATTAATGCAATAGATGCCAATTGGATTGCCGCCTTCTTGAAATACAATTTGCCCTTTTTTAAACATCATGCAAGATTTTGCATCATCTACCGCAATCATTTTAGAGGCATGAAGCATGCAGAAAATGGATTTGCTTTTACTTTTACAAGTAGCGCAATCTTCGTTAAAAGTATGTTTTGCAGGTTGTGACAACTTATTAGAATTTGATTGCAATTTACAAAAAATGATGTTGATATCAAGAAAAGAATAAAAAAAAGCGCTCAAATTTTTGAGCGCTTTTTTTATGTAGAGTAAGATCGTTATTAAGCGATTTCAACTTCAGCACCAGCTTCAGCTAATTTAGCTTTAATATCTTCAGCTTCAGCTTTGCTTACGCCTTCTTTAAGTGTTTTAGGAGCGCCATCAACTAATTCTTTAGCTTCTTTTAATCCTAATCCAGTTAAATCTTTAACTACTTTTACAACATTTAATTTAGATGCACCTGCGTTTTTAAGGATTACATCAAATGCTGTTTTTTCAGCAGCTGCTTCGCCAGCGCCACCACCTGCAGCCATTACTACTGCAGCAGCAGCTGGTTCGATACCATAATCTGCTTTTAATACGTCTGCTAATTCTTGTACTTCTTTAACAGTTAAGTTTACTAACTGTTCAGCAATTGCTTTTACATCTGCCATGATATTTTAGTTTTAAGTTTTTAAAAAAATTGTTTTTTATATGTGGACTTGGAAGCCTAAATTAATTTGGAAAGAAATCCTTTCCGAGGTACTATTCTGCAGCTGGTGTTTCTTCAGCAGCTGGTGCTTCTGGTGCCGCTTCAGCTGGTGTAGCTGGTGCTTCTTCAGGAGCCGCAGCAACTGCTTCTGTAGCAGCCGGAGCAGTAGAACCATTCTCGATATGATTTAACATAGCAGAGATTACGCGCTTAGCTGGAGATTGTAACAATCCGATAACTTCACCGATAAGTTCGTTTTTAGTTTTGATTTTAGTTAATGCAACTAATTGATTATCGCCACTATAAACTTCTTCACCGATCAAAGCCGCTTTTAAAATTGGCATTGCGCTGTTGTTATCTTTTCTGAAAGCAGAAATAATAACCGCTGGTTCTTTTGGTGAATCAGAAAACATTAAAGCGGTTACGTTATGCAATGAATCATAGATACCTGCATATTTTTCGTCGCCTAAGCTTTCTAATGCTTTTTTAATTAAAGTGTTTTTAGCCACTTTCATCTCTACATTTTTTTCAAAACATACGCGACGAAGAGAGCTAACTTGTTCTACTGTCAACGATTCTGTATCGGTAACGTAAAAGTTAGAATATTGAGAGAATTTCTCTTTTAAAAGTTCTATTACTTCTGTTTTTTGAGCTGGTGTCATGTTCTAATTTTTTTAAGTTGAATAATACTGCAGTTATCAATTAAGAAACTACACTTTTTGTGTCAACAATAATACCAGGGCTCATGGTACTTGCCATGCTGATACCTTTTAAATAAGTGCCTTTTGCAGTAGTTGGTTTCATACGTACTAAAGCGTTGATAAGCTCTTGAGCGTTTTCAGCGATTTTAGTTGGTTCAAATGAAACACGACCGATAGAAGCATGAATGATACCTGCTTTGTCAACTTTGAAAGCAATTTTACCACCTTTAACATCCGTTACTGCATTAGCAACATCGTTTGTTACGGTACCAGTTTTTGGATTCGGCATTAAGTTACGAGGGCCTAATACTTTACCTAATTTACCAATTTTAGGCATTACTGATGGAGTAGCGATGATTACATCGATATCTGTCCATCCGCTTTCAATTTTTTGAACGAATTCGTCTAAACCTACGAAATCAGCACCTGCATTTTTTGCTTCTGCTTCTTTATCTGGAGTACATAACACTAATACGCGTTTTGTTTTACCAGTACCGTGAGGTAAACTTACAGTTCCACGAATTGCTTGATCCGCTTTTTTAGGATCAACACCTAAACGGATGTGCATATCTACAGAACTATCAAATTTTGTGCAGTTCAATGATTTTACTAACTGAGATGCTTCAGCTAATGTATGAACTTTATTATTGTCGAATTTAGCTTCTACAGCTTTTCTTTGTTTACTAAGTGCCATTGTTACAAATGTTTTTAAAGATTAAGACAATGGATTAATTCCAAGGAGCATTGCCCTCAACAATCAAACCCATACTACGTGCCGTACCCGCAACCATGCGCATAGCACTTTCTACAGTGAAGCAGTTTAAATCAGCCATTTTATCTTTAGCGATTTCTTCTACTTGTGACCAAGTTACTTTGCCCACTTTGTTACGATTTGGCTCTTTAGAACCTTTTTGCAACTTAGCATGTTCCATTAATTGAACCGCTGCTGGAGGAGTTTTGATGACAAAATCGAATGATTTGTCTGAGTAAACAGTAATTAAAACAGGTAAAACTTTACCCATTTTGTCTTGTGTGCGAGCATTGAATTGCTTGCAGAATTCCATGATGTTAACACCTTTAGAACCTAATGCAGGTCCGATTGGTGGCGCTGGATTGGCTTGGCCGCCTTTACATTGCAGCTTTACAAAGCCTGAAATTTCTTTAGCCATGTTTCTTTTTTTTGGTTTTAGCGAGTGTTTAAATACTCTCCCAAATGCAATTATATTAAAGAGCACTCTGAGAATGAGGGTGCAAAGGTACGTTTTTTTTTATTTCAAAGCTCTTTTTTTATTTTTTTTCTCCTAAAATCCCCTCCAGGGCATCTAAATGAGCTTTTTTATACCTTTTTATTACGATTTAGCCTCTTGTAGCTCTTGATTTATTGGTTACCTTTGCCAAAATTTTAATACTCAATCATATGAAAGAAGTTTATATTATCTCGGCGGTACGTACTCCATTAGGAAGTTGGGGCGGTTCTTTGAAAGATTTTTCAGCTACCCAGTTGGGTGCCATTGCCATTAAAGGGGCAGTTGAAAAAGCAGGTATTGCTCCTGCAGATGTTCAAGAAGTGTTGATGGGCTGTGTATTGCAAGCTAACGTAGGGCAAGCGCCTGCACGCCAAGCAGCTAAGTTTGCTGGTTTGCCAGATGCAGTAAATTGCACTACCATTAATAAAGTATGTGCTTCTGGTATGAAAGCTATTGCACAAGCAGCGCAATCTATTTTGTTAGGCGATGCAGATGTAGTGGTAGCGGGTGGTATGGAAAGTATGAGTAATGTTCCTTTTTATAGTCCCAATATGCGTTGGGGTAGTAAATATGGTAATGTAACTATGATTGATGGATTAGCTAAAGATGGCTTAACCGATGTATATCATAATTACCCAATGGGTAACGCAGCAGATTTATGTGCAAAAGAAGGTGCGTTTTCTAGAGAGGAACAAGATGCTTTTGCAATAGAAAGTTATAAACGCAGTCAAGCATCGATTGAAGCTGGAAAATTTGAAGCAGAAATAATACCTGTAGAAATTCCTTCTAAAAAAGGAGATTCAACTTGGTTCTCTAAAGACGAGGAGCCATTTAATGTTAAGTTTGATAAGATTGCAGGTTTACGTCCTGCCTTTACTAAAGAAGGCACGGTAACTGCTGCAAATGCATCTACTATGAATGATGGTGCGGCTGCTTTAGTTTTGATGAGTAAAGAAAAAGCAGAAGCAATGGGCTTAAAACCTATAGCTATATTAAAAGGATATGCAGATGCAGAGCAAGCTCCTGAATGGTTTACTACAAGTCCTGCATTGGCAGTGCCAAAAGCAATTGCAAAAGCTGGATTGAAAAAAGAAGATATTAGTTTCTATGAATTGAATGAAGCGTTTAGCGTTGTTGGATTAGCTAACATGAAATTATTGGGCATTACCCCTGCTCAAACTAATGTAAACGGAGGAGCTGTTTCATTGGGTCATCCTTTAGGATGTAGCGGTGCTCGTATTGTGGTAACATTGATACATGTATTACATCAAAACAAAGCTAAGTATGGTGCTGCAGGTATTTGTAACGGCGGTGGCGGTGCAAGTGCAGTAGTAGTAGAAGCTTGCTAAAATAATTTTTTAAAGTAATACAAAAGTCGTTGCCACAGCAACGACTTTTTTTTATTTATTTTTTTGCTGAAGGTAGTGTTCTAATTCTTGTAAGGAATAACTACTTAAATTTTGTGTAGCATTTAGTCCGCCTTTCTGTGCTGCCATTACGCCATAAAAAACATCATCCATGCCGGCAATACTATGTGCATCTGGATTAATAGAGAGAAGTACTCCTTTTTCAATAGCATAGGGTATCCACTCCCAATCTATGTCTAATCGGCGTGGGTGAGCATTAATTTCAATGGCAACTTGATGTTGCGCACAAGCATCAATAATAGTTTTGTGCTGCACAGGGTAGCCTGGTCGAGATAGTAATAATCGCCCTGTAAGATGACCAAGTATGGTTGTTTTTGGATGCGCAATGGCCTTTAGTAATCTTGCCATTGCTTTTTCTTCAGTCATTTTTAGATTACTATGCACAGAGGCAATAACCAAATCTAAACTAGCCAATACATCATCACTATAATCTAATTGTCCATCGTTAAGAATATCTACCTCTATGCTTTTTAAAATTTTAAAAGGAGCATATTGTTTATTCAATCGATCGATTTCTTCATGTTGTGCTTTAATACGCTCCGGACTTAATCCATTTGCATAAAAGGCAGCCTGTGAGTGATCGCTAATAACAAGGTATTCCAATCCTTTTGCAATAGCAGCTTCTGCCATTTCTTGTAAGGTATGGGCACCATCACTCCAGGTAGAGTGACTATGAATGATACCTTTAATATCATTGGCTTGAATTAATGGATTAATGCTTTGTCCCAATCGATCAGGATGTGTTCTTAGACAAGCTTCTATATAAGGAAGCTTATTATGTTCAAAAATAGCAGTCTCGCTTTCTGCATCTGTTAATAGGGTATAGCCTGCTGCAAAGGCATCGTAAAAGCTGGGGCTACAAGAAGTTTTAAATAATGTACTTGCCATTTGATGAGCGCTACAGATATAAAACAGAATTGGTATTTGATGAGGCCATTGTGCCCAAAGCGATTCATTAGTTGTTTTTATTTCAATACCTTCTTGAGTTGCTAACCAATCTTGTAAGGTTGTTAAATTAGTATTGCAAACGATTTCTATTTGTTGCAAGGTTGGATCTTGCATTCGATAAGCACCCGTAAAACAAAAACTTGCATCTGGGAAAGCAGCATTTAAAACGGGCATTATAGCAAGGGCAGATTGATGAGCTTCAGCCCATAAAAACCAGCCTTTTTGTTGCTGCATAAATTGGATTTGTTGTAAAATGCTTAGTTGCGTTTTTTCTCCAAATCCTTTGAGACCAAGTAATCTGTTTTCTTGACAAGCATATTCTAATTCGCCAATACTCTCTATGCCCAAGTCTTTCCAAAGCAAGGCAATTTTCTTTGGCCCCAATCCTTTTATTTGCATGATCTCCAAAATGCCGGGAGGGGTTTGCAACAAGATTTCTTGAAGTGGAGCAAGTTCACCTGTTTTTAGTAATACACTAATTTTCTCTGCTATGGCAGCACCCACACCGCGGATAGCGGCAATAGCTGCTTCGTCCATTTCTGCAAGAGGGCTCATCCATTTGTCGATGGTAAAAGCGGCATTGGCATAGCTCTTAACTTTAAAACTGTTTTCGCCATGCAAGTCTAGTAACTTTGCATACAGCTCAAAGTAATCGGCAATTTGATGATTTGTCATGTGAAAATTTTATTTTGAAAGGCAGGTATTCACCCATTCCATTACCAATGCAAATTGTTGTTCTTTATCGAGATGCGTATTGTCTAACACGCGTGCATCTTTTGCTTGAATCAAAGGGCTTTCTTCACGATTACTATCAATATAATCTCGTAATTCTAAATTGTGACGCACTTCTTCTAAACTAATATGAGGGTTGATAGCATACAGTTCATCAAAGCGTCTTACAACTCTTGTTTCTGGGTCAGCAGTCATAAATATTTTTAATTCGGCATGCGGAAATACAACTGTGCCAATATCTCTGCCATCCATAACTATGCCTTTATGTGCACCCATTGCTTGTTGTTGTGCTACTGCAAAATGACGTACTTCTTTTATGGCAGCTACTTCACTTACTTTATCGGCCACTAACATTTCGCGTATAAGTTGCGCAACATTTTCACCATTTAAAAATATTTCAGATTGCTTGTTATGTGCATTAATTTCAAAATGTAATTCAATATTTTTAAGTGCTTCCTCTATGCTTTGTTGATTAGATAAGTCTACCGTATTGCGAATAAAATAGAGAGTAATAGCTCTATACATAGCGCCGGTATCTATAAAGGTATAAG
>JAURLW010000093.1 GCA_030831005.1 Bacteroidota bacterium | reverse complement strand
TGAATTTTAATAGTAGCGCGTTAATTAAAGCACTGCTTGGTTTCATGTCGGATTGTGCTGCTCCTTTTTTAAATAGATTGCTTATTTTTCTTATCGTCCACACAAGAGGAAATAAGGTGCCATACAAATAGTAACTATTGGTCACTTTAAAATCAGCTGCTGCTAAAGCACGCTTAAGGCTAGCGATACGATAACGTCTGTAGTGTCCTAAATAATCGTCATGTCCACTCCATAGCGATTCAAAAGCCGGAACGGTAATGAAAAAATAATTATTATCGCCCACGCAATTTTTCTTAATAGATTGAAGCATAGCAATATCATCTTCAATGTGCTCAAGAACATCCATTAAAATTACCACACTGTTTTCTATGCGCTCTGGGATATAAAGTACCTTTTCAATTTTCTGATCTCTCGTTGCTTGCATTTCTTCTTGTGTATACCCAATATCTACCAAATACACTTTGTTGATTTGTGATGAAAAGGTTTTCTCAATTTCATAAGCAAAGAAGCCCGAGCCAGATCCTACATCTATAATTTGTATAGGTTGGTGCTTTTGCAATTGCTTTTTTACATAAGAAAGCATAGGTAATTTCTTACTTTGATAATACCAATGCGTAGAAGGGTCTATGCCAGCTTCTAATTCTTTTAAATCCATGTTGGTGTATTTTTAAACTAATTGCTTTCGAAATTAGTGTTAATGACAAATTTAATTATTTTTGTTCATCTATTTTACTAAGTGATAGAAAAACAAATGAATGCTATAAGCAGCTTGCCTAGATTGTCTTTAATTATTCCATGCTATAACGAAGCTACACGTGTAGATTTAATGTATGCAGGTATAGCTTCATTTATAAAAGAATGGGATGCGTTTTTAGAAATTATTATTGTAGATGATGGTAGTAGCGATGCTACGGCTACACTATTGCAAGACCACCCGGTTTATCTTGCTCATGCTGATTGTATTCGAATTTTACATCAAGATAATACGGGTAAAGGCGGTGCGCTTAAATACGGATGTTTGATAGCGAAAGGAGATTATGTGCTTACTTTAGATGCCGATATGGCTACACATCCCAAAGAGCTATTGAATTGGTTGGCCATTGAAAATAACTTTAATGCCAACACCATTTATATTGGTTCGAGAGAACATGCGCAGTCTACTATTTTTCAATTATCTAACAGGAAAACAGTTGGGCATATCTTTAATGCTATTGTTAAGTTATTAACGCCACTTCGTATTCAAGATACACAATGTGGCTTTAAATTATACCCAGTCAAATGGGCCTCTACAATTTTCAAAGATTTAGAAACTAATGGTTGGGCGCATGATGTAGAGATTCTATACAAAGCACATTTATTAGGATTGCAAATTAAAGAAATGCCTATTGAATGGCACGCTATAGAAGGCAGCAAAATCAATGTTTTAGTTGATGGTGCTAAAATGTTTTTTGAAGTGTTGCGAATAAGTACCCAAATCAAATGGTCTTATAAAACTAAAAAAATTAGAACATGCAATTAGACAAGATGAAAAGTGCTTGGGCGCAGTATGCAACTTATCTTTTGTGGATAGGTCTTTTTTCTTTTATGATGCTAAGCTTCAAAGACTTTGGTATTACCGGTGATGAGGTAACACAGCAAGCCTATGGTGAAAGTGTTTACAATTATTATAAAACAGCCGGAGCAGATACCACTTGCGTGCATTTCGTATTTAATAATAGAAATAATAATGTTTTTTATTACGGAGGTTTTTATGATGGATTATGTGTAGCCATTCAGCAATTAACGCATGCCGATGCTTTTGAAACAAGACATGCGATGAATGCTTTGTTTGGTTTTTTAGCTATTCTATTTACAGCACTTATTGCTAAACGTTTTGCTTCATGGGAAGGCGCGCTTATTGCTACAGTACTGATTGCCCTTTCGCCTCGTTTTTTAGGCGAGTGTATGAACAACCCAAAAGATATTCCCTTTGCCTTAGGCATGACTATGGGTGTTTATTATATATTACGATTAGTACAAAAAATGCCAACTGTAAAATGGACCGACTTTATAGGTTTTATTGTAGCGGTAGCCTTAGCGATTAATATTCGTGTTGGTGGTTTGTTGTTAATCCCATACTTAGCAGTTGCACTGGGTATTCAGTATATGTTAGTATGGAAAACTTCTTTTGGATTGTTTTCTTCCGAAATGAAAGCTATTGCATGGAAATCTATCTTAGCTTCTGTTATTGCCTATTTTTTAGGTTTAATATTTTGGCCATTTGCCTTACAAGCGCCACTTAGCAATCCATTTATTGCTTTATCAGAAATGTCTAATTTTTCTACGAATATTAGAATGTTATTCGATGATGCCCATATCGTAAGTTCACAAGTTCCTTGGTACTATATCCCTAAATATATTTTTATTAGTGCACCTGTAGTCGTGGTCTTAGCCTTTTGTGTTTTTCCCATTGCCTTTTGGAATAAAACAGTTAAAAAGGAAGCGTGGTTGTTTGTGGTGTTTGCTTGTTTTTTTCCGGTATTGTATATCATTTATAAACATGCTCCGCTTTATGATGGTTGGCGTCATGTTTTGTTTGTATATCCGATGTTAATTGTTTTA
>JAURLW010000092.1 GCA_030831005.1 Bacteroidota bacterium | reverse complement strand
TGGACGTAGATATTATGGTGGATGTGAAGTAGTAGATCAGTCGGAGCAATTAGCAATCGATCGTTTAAAAGAGATTTTTAATGTGTCGTATGCCAATGTGCAACCGCATAGTGGTGCTCAAGCCAATGCAGCGGTAATGCTTGCATTATTGCAACCAGATGATACTATTTTAGGATTAGATTTAAGTATGGGTGGGCATCTTACTCATGGTTCTGCCGTAAATTTCTCTGGAAAATTATATAAGCCTACCTTTTATGGTGTAGTGCCTGAAACCGGATTGATTGATTACGATACCTTAGAGCAACAAGCACGCACACACAAACCTAAATTAATTATTTGCGGAGCATCGGCATACAGTAGAGATTGGGATTATAAACGCATTAGAGCTGTAGCAGATGAAGTTGGTGCTTTAGTATTAGCCGATATCTCTCATCCTGCAGGATTGATTGCAAAAGGGCATTTAAATGACCCATGTACTTACTGCCATATCGTAACATCTACTACCCACAAAACCTTAAGAGGTCCTCGTGGTGGTATCATTATGATGAGAACAGATTTCGAAAATCCTATGGGACAAACAGGTCCGAAAGGAGAGATTAGAATGATGAGTCAATTACTTGACTTGGCGGTATTTCCGGGCACACAAGGTGGTCCATTAGAGCATGTGATTGCTGCTAAAGCCGTTGCCTTTTTTGAAATACTACAACCAGAATTTAGAGCGTATACCGAGCAAATGCTTAAAAATACCAAAGCCATGGAAGCAGCCTTTTTAGATAAAGGTTATCATATTGTTTCTGGTGGTTCTGATAATCATTTATTATTGCTCGATTTGCGTAATAAGAATATCAGTGGTAAAAAAGCTGAAAATACATTAGTAAAAGCAGACATTACGCTGAATAAGAACATGGTTCCTTTCGATGATAAATCGCCATTTATTACTTCCGGTATTCGTGTTGGGGTGCCAGCCATAACAACCAGAGGCTTAAAAGAAGCGCATATGCCTTTAGTGGTAAATTGGTTAGATAAAGTTTTAATGGATCCGGATAATGAAAGCAATATTGAAAAAGTGCGTAAAGAAGTCAACGAATTTATGTTGCAATTTGCTTTGTATCCAGAAATGTAATCGAATTTAAAATTGTTTTAAAGGCACTTCATAGTGCCTTTTTTATTTTATGAAAAGAAGTACCGTTTTATTCTACTTAGTTCATGTAGCTAAATACAATCATGCAGAAGCCAAGCAATTATTAGCTTCAGAGCAAGTATTGGTGAATGGTGCTATAACACGGATAGATCAATTATTGCAAAAACAAGATGCTTTACATGTTGGTGATCGCTTATTAAAACCAGGCAAGATTTGGAAGTATTATGCCTATCATAAACCAAGGGGTATAGAATCTACATTAAACAAAAATATAAAGGCCAATTTAGCGGCACATATTGATGTAGACGAACATTTATTTCCAGTAGGAAGATTAGATAAAGCCTCTGAAGGGCTGATGATATTGACTAACGATGGAAGCGTTTATAAAAGAACATTAGCTAAAGAAGAACAGATTGAAAAAGAGTATATAGTTCGACTAAATAAAAGCATTGAAGTTTCCTTTCAAGTTGCAATGGAAGAGGGTATAGTAATTATGGGGCAAAAAACATTACCCTGCAAAGTAAAACTTGTAGATGAGTATACCTTTTCAATAATTTTAATACAAGGGCTGAACAGACAAATACGCCGCATGTGTTATAAATTGGGTTATGAGGTTGTTTCTCTTAAACGAATTAGAATTGGCAGCTTATCATTAGGCGATTTAAAAGAAGGAGCTTTACAAGAAATTAAAAAAGGTTCTTGGTTAATTTGAAATTGTATAATTTTTAAAATTATTAAGAATAGATTGCCAGCCGTTCTGTTGTAATGTTCTTGTGTTGATTTTTTCAGCTTCAAAATGGGTGGTGATTTTAATTGCCCCATCAATTTTTTCAAAATAGGTAACAACGGCTCTTCCATCTTCGAGAGTATATGCTATTTCTTGATTGGGAATTATTTTTGTATAGGTGCATTTAAGATCAAATCCGAAGCTGCCATCTTTAGCTTCCATTCTGATGTCAAATCCTTTACCTACTGCTAATTCATTTGTTGCTCTTGGGAAATGCCAACTTGGATCAGCAAAGTACCAATTGCATATATGAACAGGAAGATTCCAGTATTCCCAAATTTTTTCAATTGGCGCTTCAATTAAAGTAGAAATTATGATTGGATTATCCATTTTTATGCGTTGATTAATTTTTCAATTTCAAATTTTGACATTTGCATAAAGGCATACATAACCTTTGGCGCTTTTTCAGGATCATTCATAAGCGACCCTAAAATAGATGGAACGATTTGCCAGGAAACCCCATATTTATCAATCATCCAGCCACATTTTCCAGGCTGCCCTTCACGACCAAATTGATTCCAGTAGTAATCAATTTCTTCTTGGGTGTCGCATGTAATAATATAAGAATTAGCTGCTGAAAATTTATATTCAGGTCCTCCGTTTAGAGCCATAAATTTGCTTTGGTTGATTTCGAAAACCACAGCCATTGGATTAACAGATAAGATCTTTGAATCTTTAAAAACAGAACAATAAAATTCTGCTGCTGCTTTGGCTTGTCCATCAAACCATAAGCAAGGATACAATTTATTAGACATAGAAAAAATTTAAAAAAGGGTTGAAATTTCAACCCTTTACATATGTGTGATTAAGCTAATTTTTTCTGCAAATTAGCATCAATAGCATCTAAGAACTCTTCTGTATACAAATAGTGCTCGCCATGATTTACTTTGTTGCCGTGAATACAAACCGCTAAGTCTTTTGTCATTTTGCCACTTTCAACGGTTTCAATACAAACTTGTTCAAGCGCATTACAGAAATCTACTAAAGCTTGGTTATTGTCTAGTTTACCTCTGAAAGCCAAACCTCTTGTCCATGCAAAAATAGATGCAATTGGATTGGTTGAGGTTGGTTTTCCTTTTTGATGCTCGCGATAGTGGCGCGTAACAGTACCATGTGCTGCTTCTGCTTCCATAGTTTTACCATCAGGCGTAATTAAAACAGAGGTCATTAATCCTAAGCTACCAAAACCTTGCGCTACGGTATCACTTTGTACATCGCCATCATAGTTTTTGCAAGCCCATACAAAATTGCCATTCCATTTTAATGCACTAGCTACCATATCGTCAATTAAACGATGCTCATAAGTAATGCCATTTTCTTGGTAGGCAGTTTTAAATTCATTTTGATAAATTTCTTCAAAGATGTCTTTAAAACGACCATCGTATTTTTTAAGGATGGTATTTTTTGTAGATAAGTATAAAGGCCATTTTTTATTTAAAGCCATATTAAAACATGCACGAGCAAATCCTTTAATAGATTCGTCAGTATTGTACATAGCTAAAGCAACGCCATCGCCTTTATAGTCATAAACAGTATGCTCAATGATTTGACCATCTTCGCCTTCAAATTTGATTGTTAATTTACCTGCACCTTTCACAACGAAGTCAGTTGCTCTGTATTGGTCACCAAATGCATGACGACCAACGATAATTGGCGCATCCCAATTGCTTACTAAACGAGGGATATTATTGATAACGATAGGCTCTCTAAAAACAGTACCGTCTAAAATATTTCTGATGGTACCATTAGGGCTTTTCCACATTTGTTTTAAACCAAATTCTTGAACACGTTGCTCATCAGGGGTAATGGTAGCACATTTTATACCAACACCAAATTCTCGAATTGCATTTGCAGCATCAATCGTTACTTGGTCATTAGTAGCATCTCTATGTTCCATGCCCAAATCGTAGTATTTAATGTCTACATCCATATAAGGAAGGATCAATTTATCTTTAATAAACTTCCAAATAATTCTAGTCATTTCATCTCCATCCAATTCTACAACTGGATTTGCTACTTTAATTTTTGCCATTTTTAATAGTTTAAATGTTTCCTCAAAAATAATCGCTTTCTTTCGATTTTCTATCATTTATTTCTAAATACGTTTTCGAGGGTAAAATAATGGGCTTAATTTTAGGATATTTTCAGTATTTTTCATAGGTTTATAAATCAATCAAAGTACAACCAATCATACATTTTTCTTATGAAATTTATTTTCAACACCCTAATCCTATTTGCTGTATTGTTCAGCAATATAACTTTTGCCAGTAATTCTATTTGGTTACCCTTAAATAGTGCACAAGTAGAAGCTACTTTAGCAGCTGATTTTAACGTTAGCGCTAGTAGTTCTTGGTCATTCGATTTAAGTCAAATGACCAATTTCTTAAACACTGCAGGTAATAATCCTAGTAATGCCATTAACATTTCATTGCCTTACCCAGATGGATCGTTTCATACTTACAAAGTATGGGAGTCTTCTATTATGGAGGCTGGTTTAGCGGCTAAGTTTCATCAAATAAAAACCTATTCTGGATTTGATATTGCTAATCCAGGTGCTGTTTAAAGCTGGATGTTAATCCAATCAACTTCCATGCAATGGTTTTTGATGGTGCTCGCACCTTTATGATTAATCCAAGAAATAAGAATAATGTGTCTGT
>JAURLW010000091.1 GCA_030831005.1 Bacteroidota bacterium | reverse complement strand
AAAATACCTATGAATAAAGGTCTTTCTTGAGCATAATCCAGATCTATTTGTTGCGCTAATGCTATAATGCGCGCTTCAATTGTAGTCGCATCAATATATGGAGCAAAATGTTTATCGTGTAATTGAATCGTTTGCATAAGATTAAGGTTGAACTATAAGCTTGGTTCCTGTTTTAACTTCTGTAAAATCTAATTTATTCCAGCTATTAAGTTGTTTCACGCTTACTTTGAATTTTTTGGCAATACCAAACAAGGTATCACCATTTTTTACGGTGTAGTAAACTGGTTGTTTTGAATTGCTTTTTGGACCTTCTGTATTATCTTGTTGTTCAACATTAGTATTTGTTTCAGGAGTCGTGTTAGCTTCTTCGCTTTCTACATATGCATATACCACTTTGTCCAATTCAAATTTTAACTCATCAAATTCATCTTGAGCTACTTGCTGTAGTGCAATAGGATTTTTAGGAATACTTATTGTATTTGCTGGTGCAGTTTTTGTATCAACTATTGTTTCCTTAGGGATGTCAATTGCATTTTTTGTTTGAATGCCTTCAAGAGTATCTATATTGCGATTTGCAAATTCTTTGAGTTTCAAATCTTTTTTTGATAACACAATTGGTTTTTCCTTTTTCTTTTTTTCTTTTTCAACTATTTTACTATTGTCAAGACTATTAGAATCTATGATTATTTGTTTTATACTGTCTTTTTTAACAAGTGCAATACTGTCTTTATAGTATTTTGTTTTATATAGAGAATCTAGAGAAAATTGTTTTCTTTTCAGTGCTAATTTTTCTTGATTTACTCGCATAATGGAATCTCTTCTTAACTTTGCTGCTTCCATTATTATTGCTCGTTGAGCGGCTCGTTCCTCAGCTAATTTAAGGGCGTTTTGTCTAATTTGTTCTTGCTTTATCCTTGCTTGTTCTAATCGTTCTTTAATGGCTAATTGTCGTTGTTCAGCCATACTAAGTTTTTTTGAAGTATCAGTTGTTACTAATGAATCTTTTTGTTGTGCTAATAAAGTACTGCTTTCATTGGCTTTTAATATGCTGTCTTTGAAAACGATCGATTTTTTTATTTCAAAATTCAACTTAGACTTTTCAAAAAAACCATCATCTTTATAATTGTCAGCAATGCTAATGATTGGATCATTATTGTTTTGATTTCCCTCTATTCTGATATAAGTTTTAGGTTTTTTTACATTTGGCATTTGTAAATTAATACGTTCTCCTGGAACCACTTCTTCCTCTTCATTAATCTTGTTTATAAGCCTTAATTGCTTCAACTGTATTCCTTCTGTTTGTGCAATTTGCAATAACGTTTCATGTTCTTTTACAATGTAATAAGCATGATCTCCTTTTAGATGTTTTTTTTCTAGATAGATATACATACTAAACGGAAGAGGACCATCTTCTAAGTCGTTAATATCTAAAAGTTTTTGATAGCGGATATTATATCTAATAGCATACTCTAATAAAGTCTCTCCTTTTCTCGCTACAAAGGCATTTAAATTATTCACTTTTGTAACACCTTCAAAATTGAGTAAATTATCTTTTATATCGGCGTCTTCTTCAATTGCTGTTTCTGGAGTATCAATTTGATTGATGATTTCATATTCGTAGGAAGTAGCATTTGGTCCATGTGTATTATTATTTTTATCTAATACAGGTGTGGCAAATAAAATAGCTGCACTATCTGTAAAACGATTTAAATTAAATTTCTCGATGACATTTATAATTAATTGTGCATATTTAGGATTGGTAGCATATCCACATTGTTTTAATCCTCTACACCATGCCTTATAATCATCTACCGCATAAGCAAAGAGTATTTGATATCTTTTTTCTGTGCTTAAGTAATTAGAATGATCTATATAGGATTGATAAGCATTTGTATATTTTCTAAAGCATTCATTAGGGGCATCATCAGTATGTGCAAATGTCTCTCCAGTCCAAGCTTTTTTACATTTAATGCCAAAATGATTATTTGCTATGGTTGCCAATTCACTACTACCTGCGCCAGTTTCATAAATGCCTTGCGCTAAGGTAACCGAAGCTGGTATGCCTACTCGCATTTGTTCCTGCATTGCCCAGTCTTTGTATTGGCGGATATAGTTCAATACACGTTCTTCATAACTACCCGTAACTTGGCAATAAGAAGCAAGGGGTAAACTTAAGAGAAGTAGTAAAAAAGCTATATGTTTTAATACATTCATGTTGTTGGTAATCTTAATCGCTAATTTTTTTCATTAATAATAATCCATCTCTAATGGGCAGTAAAACTTGTATAACCCTTTTATCAGCTCTTATCTTTTCATTAAAGGCTTGAATCGCTTTGGCGTTTTTACTTTGTTCTTCTTGCGCAAGTAATACTTCTCCATCATACAACACATTATCGGCAAGAATATAAGCACCTATCGGCAATCGATCAATAACTAAATCATAGTAAAGATGATAATTTTGTTTGTCTGCATCAATAAAAACTAAGTCAAAAATACAATCAATCCCTGGTATTATATCGGCTGCATTGCCAATATGTTGAATTATTTTTTTACTCAATCCTGCTTTTTCAAAATAGGATTGACACATATCATATAGCTCTTCATTGATATCAATGGTGTGCAATTCGCCATTTTCTTTTAAGCCTGCAGCTAAGCAAATAGCGGAATAACCAGTATAGGTACCAATTTCAAGCACCTGCTTAGGTTGTATCATGTAGCTAATAAATTCCAATACTTTACCCTGTAAATGTCCAGAAAGCATGATGGGTAAATTAACTTTTAAATGTGTTTCTCTATTCAACTGGGACAATACAAGACTTTCTTCAGTGGAGTAATCACAAGCATAGTTTTCTATAGATGGAGGTATTAATTGTGTAGTCATGTATTAGAAATTAGGTTGTAATTTATTTTTCGAATAAAAATCTTTAATATAATTCACTACTTCATCGGTCGTATCAAATACTTTGATGAGTTCTAAATCGCCCGGACTAATATTCCCTTCGCCTTCCAACATAGAGCTGCGCATCCAATCAAATAAGCCTTGCCAATAGACCTTGCCAACACAGACCATAGGCGTTTGCGTAAATTTCTTAGTTTGAATTAAGGTTGCAATTTCAAAAAATTCATCCATGGTGCCCCAGCCACCTGGCATCATGATAAAGCCTTGTGCGTATTTGGTAAACATTAATTTTCTGATAAAGAAAAAATCAAAGTTGAGCGATTTGTCTTTGTCTATATACGGATTAGCGGTTTGCTCAAAAGGTAATTCTATATTCAAACCTACAGAGGGTCCACCAGCAAGATTAGCGCCTTTATTGCCCGCTTCCATGATGCCAGGCCCTCCACCGGTAATAATCCCAAAACCTTCTTGCGACAAACGCTTTGCTATTTCAACGGTTAAGTCGTAATAGGCATTGCCAGGTTGTGTACGTGCCGATCCAAAAATGGAAATACATGGACCAATTTTAGCCAACATTTCAAATCCTTGAACAAACTCAGCCATGAATTTAAAAATCTGCCAACTAGAATTTGCTTTGGTCTCAGTCCAATCTCTTTTTTTTAATTTATGCTCTTCCATCATGTATACTTACTTGTTTGTTTGAAAAAAGAAGCATGGTAAAAAATACTAAGCTTCCATTGATGATAAGTAATTCTAATCCAAATTTATAGTTGCCAAAATATGACGCCCATTGGCTTTGCAATAAATAGCAAATGATAGGGGCTAATATTGATACTACCGGAACCAACCATGCCTTTACACTTCTTTTGGTAAGGATCCCAAAACCAAAGATGCCCAGTAAAGGGCCATAGGTATAAGAAGCAATTTTTAGTAGCATATCTATCAAACTGCCATTATCAATGGTTCTGAAAAAGAAAACTAATAACAAGAAAATACCGGCAAAGGATAAATGGACTATTCTGCGCGTTTGTTCTTGTTTTTCGGGACGAATAGCTGGATTATTTTTTAAGTTTAGAATATCTAAGCAAAATGAAGAAGTAAGCGCCGTTATTGCCCCATCAGCACTTGGGAATAAGGCAGATATCAATCCGATTATAAATAAGATGCCTACAAATGATGGAAATGCATTGCTTAAAGCTATGGTAGGGAAGAGCTCATCAGGCTTTACTTGTAAATTGTTTTGTTGTGCATATAAAAATAACAGGGCACCTAGTATTAAAAATAAAAAATTCACAAACACTAAAATCACACTGAAGCTTAGCATGTTTTTTTGAGCGTCTTTAAGTGTTTTTACACTAATATTCTTTTGCATCATTTCTTGATCTAGGCCCGTCATGGTAATGGTAACAAATATGCCGCCAACAATTTGCTTCAAGAAAAATTTAGTATCCTGATAATCGGTATAAAAAATCGTATCAATTTTATTTTGCTTTAATGAAGACCAAAGCTCTGCAAAAGAAATGTGCAAATTGCTTTTTAAGTAAAATACACTAATGACAAGTGACAAAAGCATAAAGCTGGTTTGTAAAGTGTCTGTCCAAACAATGGTTTTAACACCACCTTTAAACGTATAGGCCAAAATCATAGTAATGATAATAATGGTGGTAAGCTCAAAGGATATTCCTAAATTATCTAAAATAAATACTTGTAAGATTTTGATAACCAGATATAGGCGTAAGGTAGCGCCCAATGTTCTCGATAACATGAAAAATGCTGCTCCCGTTTTATAAGGAACGATACCTAAACGAGTTGCTAGATAGGAATATATTGAGGTAACATTTAGCTTGTAATAGAGCGGAAGTAATACATAGGCCACAATGATGTAGCCTATAAAATAGCCAAGCACCACTTGAAAGTAATTAAATCCACTAGTACTTACCGTTCCAGGAACACTTATAAACGTCATGCCACTTAAGCTGGTTCCAATCATGCCAAAGGCTACTAATCCCCAATGACTATTTTTATTGCCAATAAAAAAAGAATCATTACTTGCATTTTTTGAAGTAAAAAAAGCAACGACTAATAAAATAATAAAGTAAAGTAGGATAAGTGCTAATAAAAAAGTTGTGTTCATAAATTAAATTAAGAATTAAAATCCCACTACCACAGCTGCATCATAGGTAAAATTGCCAGTTTGTCGGTAAGGACTATAGGGGTCATTACCGACATCAAATAGAAAACTCGTGAGAAAAGAAACTCGGTCTGAAATGGCTTGTTTAAAGCCAAAACCTACAAGTGTAGAATTACTTTTGATGGTCACATTTTTCTCTACAATAACATTGTTATTGTCATACTCAAAATCGTTTCTATACACGATATTGCGCTCTAATTGGGCGCAGAGGTAAACATTGTTGAAAATAATAGCTTTTGCCCAAAGCGATGGACTTACATAATTAGCTTTTAATGTATAAGGGTCATATGTATTTCTGATTCTATTATAGATAGGGTAGTTAGCTACATGTTGATATTGATAGCTTACGCCTATGCCTACAGCAACAGGTTCTACTATTTTATAACCTATCACGGGCGACAAACTAAAATAAGTAGTATTACCGGCATAGAAATTAAATCCTGATCCGTATACTAATTTAGATTTATCGAAGCCATTGGAGTTACTTAATTGTTTTTTTCTTCCACTGCTCGAATAGGTATCTTGTCCCCAGCTTTGCAACTGTGTAGTAAGCCATAAAACTACTAATAAAGTTTTCTTCATAGGATGCGCTTTTAGGTGCTTAAAGTTACTATTTATAAAGTGTAAAGAATCGTTAATTGTCCGGGAATATTTTCCCTGGATTCAAAATACCTTTCGGGTCAAAAACATTTTTAATGGCTTTCATAAGCGCTATTTGTGCTGGATCAAAAACGATATCTAAATAATTTTTTTGCACTAAGCCAATACCATGCTCGCCAGAAATAGTGCCTCCTAATGCATGAACGAATTCAAATAATTTTCGGATAGGCACATGTAATTCCTTATGCCAAAAAGTATCGCTAAGTGTTCCTTTGATGATATTAACATGCAAATTACCATCGCCAGCATGACCATAGCAAACCGATTGAAAGCCATACTCCTTGCCTAATTCTTTTATGTAAGTCAATAATTCGGGTAAATGAGCACGAGGTACAACGGTATCTTCTTCTTTATATACCGAATTGCTTTTTACAGCTTCGCCCACTTTTCTTCTCAATTGCCATAATGTTTCTTTCTGGGCCGCTGTGTCTGCAAATAGTAATTCGCCAATGTCATACTTTGTTACCAACTTGCTTATTTGCTCCGCTTCAGCTAATAATTGCTCTTCGTTATGGCCATCTAATTCTATAAGCAAATGTGCTTGAATATCGTCAGGAATACTAATGGCTGTTGTATTGCAAAAACGCATTGACCAATCTAAGGCATCTCGTTCCATAAATTCTAAAGCAGATGGGGTTATGCCCGCTAAGCAAATCGTGTTTACAGCACTGCAAGCTTCTGCTGCATTGCGAAATGGAATCAGTAATAATACATTGGCTGTTGTAGCCGGTATTAATTTCAATACTATTTTAGTGACCACTGCAAGGGTGCCTTCACTTCCTACTATCAATTGAGTGAGATTATAACCCGTAGCATTTTTTAGAACATTAGCACCAGTCCACATAACGGTGCCATCGGCTAAAACAATTTCTAAGTTGAGTACATAATCTTTTACTACACCATATTTTACGGCACGCGGACCACCTGAATTTTCCGCAATATTACCTCCTATAAAACAAGATCCTTTACTCGCCGGATCGGGAGGATATTGTAGCCCATGCGCTAAAACAGCCTCTTGTAATACTTGTGTTATAACGCCGGGTTCTGTTGTTACTTGAAAATTATCGGTATCTATTTTTAGTATTTTATTGAAGCGTTGCATATCTAGCACAATACCTTGATGTATAGGTAAGGCGCCACCACTCAATCCGGTGCCCGCACCGCGTACGGTAAGAGCTATTTGTTCTTGGTTGCAATAGCGAAGGAGTTTAGCAATCTGATCTACTTCACTTGGTACAACCACTAATTCGGGTATAAATACCAGATCTTCGGTATGGTCTGAACTGCGTAGCTCTAGCTGTTCTAAATCAGTAAGGAGTGCATCTTCACCTAATAAGGCAATTAAGGCTTCTAGGTGATGGGATTGTATAGCTGAAAATTGCATGGTATAAAGGTAAAAGATTGCCATTGAAATTTATAAAATGGCACAAGATTTGATGTCAAATTAATAGCCTATTTTGCACGATATAAACAAAATCGTTTTATATTTGCAAACCTAATGGTACTATTTGCTATTTTAATGAAGTTTTTTTTAATTTAAATACAACCAATAACAATTTTAAAATTTGTTGAAATCTATGAAAGATCTATCACTTGCCCGCGAGGAAAACAATCCCAATCTAGACAGTTCTTCTATGCCAAGCAAAGGCGTTACAAAAGAAGTTATCGAACGCAGAAACAGACGTTTGTTAGAATTTTTTCGTTTATCTGGTTTAACCGATGTACGTATCATTGGCGACGAAAACAATCCTGCCGTAATTTATAAAAATGTGTACTGCTTAAGTTGCTTTGTACATAATTTTGAATTACGTTTTACCAACAAACCGGATAATGGTGAAGTGGTGCATGTAGAGAAGTTAACTTCACAAGCACGTATGGATAAAAATGAGTTGATTGCTATGTTAGACAAGTATGAACATAGAAGAGTATATCGTGTAAAAATTACTGATCAACAATTATATTTAGCAGGTTATAACTTTATCGACAAGTCAATACCAGATACTCGCTATCCTGTATTTTCAAGATTCAATCCTAAAATCTATTTTAGTAAAGATTATGCAGTAGAATTATGTACTACCTACCAAGATTATAATTTAGAAGTAGTATAATATTTAAATAGTTTTAAAAAAGGGGCTGCAATCTGCAGCCCCTTTTTTATGGATAAGGCAATTAAAATTGAACGAGTAGACTAAAGCTGATACCAAATTGATTGGGAACATTGTATGTTTTGGTATTATTAGCATACAAGCCTTGGTTATTATACCAGTTTATTTTTTCTGTAAAAATCCTTTTATCCGTAGCATTGTATAAGCTTTTGTAATAAAGTTCTACACCTATTTTTAAAAGCGAGTAGATTCTATAGCTCACATTAAGGCCAAATTTAGGCATAACAAAAGACGATCTATAATCACGTACTTCTTTATAATAGGTAAGGGTATTATCTCTAAATTCTGCTAATGGAATATAATTAACAATATAGAGCTGATTGCTAATACCTAGAAAAGGATTTAAACTAAGTCGATTACCAGGTTTTAAGCAATTATACTGTAAGCATAAATCGAAATTGGAGATGGAAGCATAGTTTTGATAGATGTTTTCAAAAAATGTAAAAGAGAAATAGCCACCTCCACTGCTTGAAATAGATGCATTTTTTTGATTGTCAAAACTTAAGCTGGCACTCAATCTTGGATTGAAATAGCGCAGATAACGAATTCCTAAATCGCTCATTTCGTTATAATTGTAATCTGTATAAGTATACACTATACCAAACTCATTTTTTTGTCCATATAACTTATGTATTGAGAGAAAACACGAGCATACTATTAGTAGCAATGTGGTAATAAAATAAAACATTTTTTTATGTTTTGGATTTGAATTTTTGATAACATTTGATATTTGCTGTTTCATAGATTGTTAGTTTTAAATGGATAATAACTACAGCGTAGTTTTTATTTAAAATTTCATTTTGACAAAGATTACTTCAGCTGGATTGCTAAGTGTTTTT
>JAURLW010000090.1 GCA_030831005.1 Bacteroidota bacterium | reverse complement strand
ATCGCCGTCTTCTATAATCTGCGCTTCATTTGATAGATTAATCATAGGTATCATTAATTCACCTCTATAATCTGCGTCTATGGTTCCTGGTGTATTTACAATAGTTAATCCTTTTTTTATTGCCAAACCACTTCTTGGTCTGATTTGTGCTTCGTGCATGTCTGGTAATGCAATAAATAGCCCTGTGGGGATTAGTTTGCGTTCCAAAGGCTTTAATTCAACAGGTTCCATTAGGTTAGCACGCAAGTCCATTCCTGCCGAACCAGATGTTTGGTAAGAAGGTAGGGGATGATTGGATTTGTTGATAATCTTTACGCGTGTTTTCATACAATAAAAGCTTTACAAATGTACTCTTTCATTTTAAAAAATGGAACTATAAAGTAGGCTAAATAAGCCCATATTCGTCAATTTTAATGTTGAATTAACAAGTCTTATTCTTTAAACAGTTATTTTAAGTTAAATTTGTGTAATTAAATTAATAAATTTTATCCAAATATGGCAATATTAGGTCATCTAATTGCTCGGTCGTTATACATTAGAAAGCGCATGACTCCAAAGGTGGCAACACCTATTAAATATCAAACTACCACCTTGAAAAAGCTCATTACTAAAAGTGAGCAAACCTTGTTTGGTAAGCATTATCAATTTTCCGAATTATTAAGTTCTGATGCTTTCATTGATCATTTTAGAAATACGGTCCCTGTTCACACTTATAATGAAATGTATGATCAGTGGTGGCATAAATGTCAGGAAGGAATAGCCGATGTAAGTTGGCCTGGGAAAGTAAAATATTTTGCGCTAAGTTCTGGAACCTCGGAGTCGGCAAGTAAGCATATTCCCGTTACCCAAGACATGATTAAATCTATCAAACGCGTTGGGTTTAAGCAATTATGTAGCCTTACAAATTTTGATATTCCCTCAGCTACTTTCCAAAAAGGTGTTTTAATGTTGGGCGGCACCACCAGTTTATTCGAAAAAGGGGAGTATTACGAAGGCGATATGAGTGGCATTAGTGCAAAAAATATGCCCCGTTGGATGTCGGCTTTGTTATACAAACCAGGTAAGAAAATTGCTAAAAAACCTAAGTGGGAAGATCGTATTAAGCTTATTGTTAGAAATGCCAAAAAATGGGATGTGGGCACTGTATGTGGCGTACCTGCATGGGTGCAAATTGTATTTGAAGAAATTATCAAATATCACAAACTTAATACCATCCATGATATTTGGCCTAATTTGAATATTTATATTCATGGTGGTGTTTCCTTTGAGCCTTATAAAGACAGCTTCTCTAAATTATTGGCGAAACCTATATCTTTTGTAGAAACTTACATGGCTTCTGAAGGTTCTTTTGGTTTTAAAGCACATCCCAAAGATTCTGGCATTAAGTTAGTATTGAATGCGGGTATTTTTTATGAATTTGTTCCCTTTAATGCATCCAATTTTGATGAAGAAGGAAACCCATATTCAAAAGTTCAGTCGGTATTGATTAATGAAGTAGATGAGCAAACAGAGTATGCTGTGATGCTCTCCACCTGCTCTGGTGCATGGCGCTATATTATTGGTGATGTTATTCGTTTTACCAATGCTAAAGAACATGAGATGATGATTGTAGGCAGAACGAAACAGTTTTTAAGTTTATGCGGCGAGCATTTATCGGTAGATAATATGAATAAAGCCATTGAATTAGTGGCCAAACAATATCAGATCGCTATTAATGAATTTACCGTGATTGGTTTTTCAGAAGCTAATTATTTTGCACACAGATGGTATATCGGTTGCGATGACAAATCGATCAGTGAACAAGAAATTGCAGCTAGTATTGATAAAGCGCTATGCGAATTGAATGATGACTATGAAGTAGAAAGAACTTCGGCTCTAAAATCAATCTATGTTACCTTAGTACCCAATAAAACATTTTACGACTACATGAAATCTTTGGGTAAAGATGGAGCTATGAATAAATTCCCAAGAGTACTCAAAGGAAATGCAAAAGATAAGTGGGAAGCATACCTTAATAATTTAGCACATTAATATGAATATAGAAGCACTTTCAATTCCTGGTTTGCAGCTTTTGCACTTGTTTCACAGTGCAGATGATCGTGGCGATTTTGTGAAAACTTTTCATGCAGCAGACTTTAAAAAAATGAATTTGGGTTTTGAAATAAAAGAGTGTTTTTATTCAACCTCTCATAAAAATGTTATTCGTGGCATGCATTTTCAATTGCCACCAAGTGCGCACGACAAACTTGTTTTTTGTTCGCAAGGTGCTATTTTAGATGTTGTACTCGATTTGAGAAAATCTTCACCTACTTATTTGCAATTCGTAAGTGTTGAGTTGCCTGCTACAAAACCACAAGCATTATTCATTCCTGCAGGGTGCGCACATGGTTTTAAATCTTTAGCAGATCATACCATAACCAATTATTTTGTTTCGAGCGAATATGATGCTTCAGCTGATGCGGGTATTCATTATCAATCCTTTGGATTTGATTGGGACTGTGCAGATCCAATAGTTTCTTCACGAGATCAATCGTTTCCTGCAATTAACGTATTTCAATCACCTTTCTAATTAAAAACCAATACCCTATGAATATTCAAAAAGTACTTAAGTCCCTATCTATCGATAAAACCAATATCGGTGTTTCCACAGGCGCTAAATGGATTAAAACCAATGCTCCTGTTTTAACTTCGCATTCTCCTGTAGATGGAAAGAAAATTGCAACTGCTACTACAGCTGATGAAAAAACCTATAACCTAGTCATCGATAAAGCCGCAAGTGCTTTCAATGATTGGCGCATGTGGCCTGCTCCTAAACGTGGAGAAGTGGTAAGGCAAATTGGTCATGAATTGCGTAAGCATAAAGAAGCCTTAGGTACTTTAGTGAGTTATGAAATGGGCAAAAGCTTACAAGAAGGTTTGGGCGAAGTTCAAGAAATGATCGATATCGCAGATTTTGCAGTTGGGCTTTCTCGACAATTATATGGTTTAACGATTCATAGCGAAAGACCTATGCATAGAATTTACGAACAATGGCATCCATTGGGCGTAGTAGGTATTATATCAGCGTTTAATTTTCCTGTAGCGGTATGGAGTTGGAATAGCTTTTTAGCTTGGGTTTGTGGTAATACATGTGTTTGGAAACCAAGTGAAAAAACACCGCTTACGGCTATAGCTTGTCAGAAGATTACAGAAAAAGTATTTAAAGCAAATGGAGTTCCAGAAGGTGTTTCGTGCTTAATCAATGGTGCTGCAGATATGGGTATTTTAATGTCTAAAGATACTCGAGTGCCATTAGTGTCGGCAACAGGTTCTACCCGCATGGGTAAAGCAGTTGCGGCAACCGTTGCGGGTCGTTTAGGAAAATCATTATTAGAATTAGGGGGTAATAACGCGATTATTATTTCTCAACATGCCGACTTAAACATGTCGCTTATAGGTGCTGTGTTTGGTGCGGTAGGTACTGCTGGTCAACGTTGTACAACTACACGCCGTTTAATCATTCATGAATCTATTTATGATGCGTTCAAGAAGAAATTAGTAGCAGCTTATAAACAAATTAAAATAGGTAATCCATTAGACGCTACTAATCATGTAGGTCCATTGATTGATCAAGATGCCGTGAATGCGTATTTGAAAACGGTGGCTACCGTTAAGAAAATGGGTGGTAAAGAAGTAGTGAAAGCAGGCGTTTTAAGTGGTAAAGGATTTGAAAGTGCATGTTATGTGAAGCCGTGTATCTTTGAAGTAGATAATGCTTGGGAAATCGTTCAACACGAAACTTTTGCACCTATTTTATACATCATGCCGTATAAAACATTAGAGCAAGCAATAGCCTTGCAGAATGCCGTGCCACAAGGTTTATCCTCTGCAATCATGACACTAAATATGCGCGAAGCAGAGACGTTCTTGTCGCACAAAGGAAGTGACTGCGGTATTGCCAATGTAAATATCGGCACTAGTGGTGCTGAAATTGGAGGCGCTTTTGGTGGTGAAAAAGAAACCGGCGGTGGTCGTGAAAGTGGCTCTGATAGCTGGAAAGTATATATGCGTCGACAAACAAATACAATTAATTGGAGTGATAGCTTACCTTTAGCTCAAGGTATTAAGTTCAATCTCTAAGAAGCCTTCTCTTTATAATATGGATGCCAAAAGGCATCCATATTTTTATTACTAAGCAAAATTTTTACTATGACTTTTGATGATTTAAATTTAAATAAGCCCCTCTTACTTGCTTTGAAAAAAATGGGTTTGCAAAAACCAACACCCATTCAATATAAATCATTCAATACCATCATGTCGGGTAAAGATGTTTGCGGTATAGCGCAAACGGGTACGGGTAAAACCTTTGCCTATTTACTGCCCATCTTAAGGCAATTTGTTTTCACGAATGACAAAACACCTACTGTTATCATTTTAGTGCCTACTAGAGAATTGGTTTTACAAGTATTAAAAGCAGCAAAAGTGCTTAGTGCTTCCATGAGTATCGAAATACAAGGTGTATATGGCGGCGTTAATATGCGCAACCAAATGAATGCTTTAGAACAAGGTTGCAATATTGTCATCGGTACACCCGGTAGATTGTACGATTTGTTTTTGAGCGGCTCATTAAAATTAAAAGCGGTAAAGAAATTAGTAATCGATGAAATGGATGAGATGTTGAATTTAGGATTTAGAGTTCAGATCGAACGTATCTTAGATAATTTACCCGAGAAAAGACAAAATCTTTTATTCTCAGCTACCATCACCGATGACGTAGAAAAGCTACTACAGGTTTATTTTAAAAATCCAGAACAAGTTACTGCCGCACCAACCGGAACCCCTTTGTTGCAAATTGAACAATCGCTTACGGCGGTGCCTAACTTTAATACTAAAATAAACTACTTAAGTGATTTATTAAAGGCCGACGAGAGCATGACGAAAGTGTTGGTTTTTGTGAGCACAAAGAAATTTGCAGATAAAGTATTTGAATCCTTAACGCCTGTATTGGGAGAGCAAGTTGGTGTTATCCACTCTAATAAAGCACAAAACAATCGTTTTGCTACGGTGCAAAAATTTGAAAAGGGAGATTATACCTGTTTAATTGCTACCGATATTATTGCTCGTGGTTTGGACGTAGCGGAAGTAACTCACGTTATTAATTTTGATATTCCCGATACACCAGAAAATTACATACATAGAATAGGAAGAACGGGTAGGGCCGATAAAAAAGGGATTGCCATTAGTTTTGCTACCGAAAAAGAAATGCCTTTTGTGGAAGCCATTGAACAATTGATGCAGCAAAAAATAGCCCTTCATGCTATGCCGGAAACGGTGGCTATTTCCGATCAATTGATTACGGAAGAAATGCCGGTTATTCGTATGAAAACGGATTATATAAAACCGATTAAACGCGCGCCTGATGCAGGTAGTGCCTTTCATGAAAAGTCGGCAAAAAATTCTAAGACCAACAAAAAAGTAAGCCATAAAGATAAGATGCAAAAAAAATATGGTAAGCCTAAAAGTCGACCTAAAAAGCGATAAGCTTAAGCTTGCTTTAAATTTAATCGGCTAAAAAAATCAGCTTCGCTTAATTCTTTGACATCGCCTGGCAATAAGGGATTCAATTCTATTTGTTCAATAGAAGTTCTGATTAATCGTTTGCAACGATGCCCTTTACTAAATACCATTTTTCGTACTTGATGAAAACGACCTTCTTGTAAAGTAAACGCTAGCCAAGTTTCGGGAATTCTCGTATTGGTAACATGATAATCGTAAATTGTTTTTTCTGGATCTAGTATTCGTTGCACCTTGCAAGGCGTGGTAGTGAAATGCGTGCTTGCTCCAATCCGAATTAGAACACCTGCGCGCCAGGCTTCAATCGTTTCATCAGATACAATACCCGCAACCAAAACGGCATAAACACGGTAATGTGGTGTTTTACTTTGAAAAAGTAAACGCACTATTTTTTTATTATTGGTGAGTAACAATAAACCTTCAGAGTCTTTATCTAATCGACCAACTGCATTGGTGCCTTCGGGAAAAGTATAAGATAAATCACCCAATAAAACGGCATCCCCATCGCTTTTAAATTGCGATAGCATGCCTCTAGGTTTGTTGATTATAAAATAGCGATGGGCTTCCAATTATAAATGGTATAAACCTACTTTGTAGAGTGAACTAATAGGTTTATTGTCCCAAAACAATTCAAAATCTTCCAATCCATTCTGTTCGTAATTTTCTTTAATTGTTTTTAGGGTCCAAGTTTTTTCTTGGCTATAATGAATGGCTTGTAATATATACTCTAACCAAGCAGCTTGTTCAGGTGCTATTTTAATATCAATACTGGCTTGAGCAGTTTCAAATTTCAAATTGGCTACTTCCCAAGTGGCACCTTTTTTAGATTTACTTTGAATCGTTTTAACAGGGGGTGCACCAAAATAGATTACTTTGGCATGCGGATTAGGCGTATAGAGTTCCGTGTCTTCTAATGCTTTACGAATAAAGTCATTTGGAACACTGGTTTTGGGCACTTTGAAATCAAACCATTTTTGCAAAGGAAAATCAAAGCAGGCTTTATGCATGTAATTGAATAAAGACTTTTTTAAGCCATAGCTAAAAGCTTCATGATCAGTACCTGTTTCATCGATATGCACTAAATCATTATTGGCAAATCGACCTTTCGAGGGTTCAGCAATTTGCACTTGAAAGGCCTCAGGCTTAGTGCCAACGGGACTATGAACGGTCATTGTAAATTGATGCCAAAATGCGGAATGTAAAATTTCAGCTTCAAATAATTGTCGCACCATCTCCAAAGAATCTATAGTTTCTTGTGTCGTTTGTGTAGGGAAACCATACATCAAATAAGCATGAACCATGATACCAGCATCGCAAAAATGCTGATTTACTTTTGCTACTTGAGCAACAGTAATGCCTTTTTGAATGAGCTCCAGCAATCGATCCGATGCTACTTCTAGTCCACCCGAAACACCGATGCATCCCGATTGCTTTAAGAGCAAACATAAATCTCTAGTAAATTTTTTCTCGAAACGAATATTGGTCCACCACGAAACAACGAGTTTTCGTTTAATGATTTCAATTGCGAGTGCTTGCATTAAAGAAGGCGGTGCGGCTTCATCTACAAAGTGAAAACCATTATTGCCTGTTTGTGCTATAATGCTTTCCATTCTATCGCATAATATACTGGCGCTTATAGGCTCGTATTGACTAATATAAGGTAAGCTTATATCACAAAAAGTACATTTGCCCCAATAGCATCCATGTGCCATGGTAAGTTTATTCCATCGGCCATCGCTCCATAAACTATGCATGGGATTGATGAGCTCTATAACGGAGATATAATCATTAAGAAGCAAATCGCTATAATCAGGTGTGCCTATCGTTGCTTGTTTATAATCAACACACGAACTGGCATTAGTATAAACTAATTGATCTTCCTGTAAATGGAAGGTACGTTTGAGATCGGTAGCTTCAGTTTTTTGTTGGATAAATGAAAACAGTTGCTCTAAAGGAGCTTCGCCATCATCTAAGCAAATAAAATCTACAAATTCTAAAATGCGTTGATCGCTGAGACTTCTCAATTCCGTATTGGCATAGCCGCCTCCAAGGGCTATTTTAATAGCGGGGAATTCCTTTTTAATATATTGTCCGCAACGTAAAGCTGCGTATAAATTTCCTGGGAAGGGAACGCTTAAGGCCACCAGGCTCGGTTGTTGGCTTATTATTTTTTCTTTTAATAAAGCAATTAAGTATTCATCTACAAAACTGAGCGGCCCCAATAGTGCTTCGTACAGAGCATCCATTTCTT
>JAURLW010000089.1 GCA_030831005.1 Bacteroidota bacterium | reverse complement strand
GATTCCAATTCGGTAACAGGCAAATGATCGGGATTGCCATATACAGAACAAGAAGAAGAAAAAACAAAACTTTGCACCTTGTATTTACTTGCTTCTTCTAGTAGATGAATCAATGAAAGCAAATTATTGTGGTAATAACGAAGCGGTTGCTGAACTGATTCGCCTACCCATTTAAAGGCTGCGAAATGAATAATCCCATCAATATTAGGATGCTCTTCAAAAAGTAAAGCTGTATTTTTTTTATCTGTTAAATCAAGGGTATAATGTGGAATAGTAACACCCGTAATTTTCTTAACATTTTCGAGTAATAATAAATAGCCTCTAGATAGATTGTCTACCGAAATAACGTCATGTCCGTTATTGATTAAATCTACCAAGGTATGACTACCAATATATCCACATGCGCCTGTAACTAAGATTTTTGCCATGGTGAATTTTATTTTACTTGTTGCATATTTACTAATTCTTTATACAAGCCTTCTTCTTGCATCAAAGCATCATGTTTACCACGCTGTACGATCTTACCTTTCTGCATCACAATAATTTCATCGGCATGCTGCACCGTTGATAATCGATGTGCAATTACAATACATGTTCTGTTTACCATTAATTGATTGATCGCATCTTGCACAATACGTTCGCTTTGCGTATCTAATGAAGAGGTAGCCTCATCTAAAATTAAAATGGCAGGATTTTTCAATACGGCTCTAGCAATGGTTACCCGTTGACGCTCACCACCACTCAATTTAGAACCTCTATCTCCTACATTAGTTTGATAGCCTTCTTCTTTAGCATCAATAAAACTATGCGCATTTGCAATTTTAGCAGCATCAATAATTTGAGCTTCTGAAGCACCACCCGTTCCTAATGCTATATTATTATAAATAGTATCATTAAATAAAATTGCATCTTGGTTTACAATACCCATCAATCGGCGAATATCTTCCATTTTATAGGATCGAATATCTTGACCATCAATTAAAAGTTGACCAGCACTAACATCATGAAAACGCGGTATTAAATCAACCAAAGTAGATTTGCCAGATCCTGAAGAACCTACCAGGGCAATTACTTTCCCTTTTGGAATGCTTAAATTAATATCACTCAACACTACTTGATCTCCATACTTAAAAGAAACTTGTTTAAACTCTATAGCATGCTCAAACTGCGCAATTGGTTTAGCATCAACTGCATCAGTTAATGAATTAGGAGCCGACAATAAAGTTTCAATTCTATCGAGTGCTGCAGTTCCTTTTTTGATATTAAAAAAAGATGTCGATAAATTTTTGAACGGAGTAATGATTTGTGAGAAGAGTACAATAAAAACGATAAACGACTCAGGGCTTAAACTTGCTTCTTTGGCAAAAATTAATTTTCCGCCAAACCATAATACCATACTTAATACAATAACACCCATAGACTCTGACAAAGGAGAAGCTAATTCTCTTTTTGCAGCAAGGGCATTATTACTTCTAAATAATAAATTATTAGACTGCATATATTTCAAATGCATTTGCTTTTCTGCGTTAAATGCTTTGATAATACGCATGCCAGAAAGCGTTTCTTCTAGCATACTCAACATGCTACCCAATTGTTCTCTAATATGATTAGATGAACTGTATAAGGATTTACCGATTCTGCCAATTAAAAATCCGGCAATAGGTAAAAAAACAATTAAGAACAAGGTAAGCTTGAAGCTAATGGCGATCATAGAAGCGAAATACACTAAGATCGTTAACGGCTCTCGAATGAAAACTTCTAAGGTGGCCATTATCGATAATTCAACTTCATTAATGTCATTGGTCATTTTAGAAATCAGATCGCCTTTGCGCTCCTCAGTAAAAAAACCTATAGGTAAGGAAAGTACTTTTTGATACAAATCATTGCGTAATCTTCTTAAAACAGCATTACGCAGAGGGTTCATGATATACAAAGAAATATAAAG
The DNA here is from genome assembly GCA_030831005.1 of Bacteroidota bacterium. Classification (GTDB taxonomy): domain Bacteria; phylum Bacteroidota; class Bacteroidia; order Chitinophagales; family Chitinophagaceae; genus CAIWHF01. The sequence continues at coordinate 2,680 of JAURLW010000089.1, read as the reverse complement.
AAAGAGATTCTTTAATAATATCATGGTAATTAAAACACCACAAATAAATAACAAGGCATTCATAGGTCCTTCATTACGAGCAATAGTTTGCACATAAGAAGTAGCCATTTGCAATACGTTGCCAGCACTTGTTTGAGTAGCATTAGTTGGCAATTGTGTTTTACCAAATAATACATTCATAAAAGGACCTAAGGCACTAAATGAAATGGCACCAAATAAAATAGCTAAAATATTAGTGAAAAAATACAATGCAATTTTCCCTTTATAATCGGCTAAGTATTTTAATATTCTACCTACTTTTTTCATAATTACTATTGTATCGTATAAGAGACCGTACCATCTTTTTCATCTTTTAAAATAACTCCAGCCTCTTGTAATTGATTGCGAATTTGATCAGAAACAGCAAAGTCTTTTCGCTGTTTTGCTTCTTTACGAAGGGTGATCAACACTTGCAACACCTTATCCATAGCATCGTTTTGCGAACTAGCTTGTACCGATTGAAGTCCTAAAATAGTTTCTAAATAGTTTTTATAGGTTGCTTGCAATAAATTAAAGCAAGCTTCAGTGATGGTCCCAATTGGTATTAGATTTGCCTTAAAACTATTAATGGTTGAAGTCAGATCAAATAAGGCAGCGATTACTTTTGCCGTATTGAAATCGTCATTCATATAATCTTCACATGCATTACAAATGGATATAAGATCTTGGTTTAAGCTTTCATTAATTCCTTCATTTGAAGGCATATAACTTAATTGCTTAAGCACTTCATACGTTTCCCATAACCTTTTCAAAGCTTTTTCAGAAGCTTGCAAAGCCTCATTAGAAAAATCTAATGTGCTTCGATAATGCGTTTGTAAGATATAAAAACGCACAACCATAGGATGATACGCTTGTTCTAATATAGGATGAGAGCCGCTGAATAATTCTGTTAGTTTAATAACATTATTATAGCTCTTACCCATTTTTTTACCATTGATGGTAATCATATTATTATGCATCCAATAGTTTACTGGTGTATGATCGTGTACAATTGTTGATTGTGCTATTTCACTTTCATGGTGCGGAAATTGCAAATCCATCCCACCGCCGTGAATATCAAATTGAACACCTAAATATTTACTAGCCATTGCTGAACATTCAATATGCCAACCAGGGAAACCTTCTCCCCATGGACTCTCCCAGCGCATAATATGTTCAGGAGGAGCAGCTTTCCATAATGCAAAATCTACTTTATTTCTTTTCTCATCTTGTCCATCTAATTCTCTTGTAGTTTCTAATAAATCATCAAGTATGCGTCCAGATAATTTACCATAAGGATAATTAGCTGCATATTTTTTAACATCAAAATAAACCGATCCATTTACCTCATAAGCATAACCTTTCTCTATGATTTTTTTAATCATACTAATTTGTTCAATTATATGTCCGGTAGCTGTAGGCTCTATGCTTGGCTCTAGATTATTGAATGCACGCATACCCCAATGAAAAAGGTTTGTGTATTTATGCACCAATTCCATAGGTTCTAATTGCTCTAATTTCGCTTTATCATTTACTTTGTCGGTAGCATCTCTTCCTTCTTCTTCGAAATGACCCGCATCGGTGATATTGCGTACGTAACGAACTTTGTAATTCAAGAATTGCAAATAACGATTAACTACATCAAAGGTGATATAGGGACGAGCATGGCCTAAATGAGATTCTCCAGAAACGGTTGGTCCGCATACATACAAGCCAACATGGCCAGGCGTAATAGGTGTAAAGACTTCCTTTTCTCGAGTAAGGGAATTATATATGCTAAGTTGACTCATAAATTCAAAATAATAATACAAAAATAAGGTATTCTATTGGCTTTGCGATGCCAATTTAAAGGTAGCCTTCACCGGATTATGGTCAGAATAGGCTGCCATCTTAGGACAATCGAAAGCTTGAATCTCGCCTATACGATGATCATAAAAAATATAATCAATGCGTAAAGTAGGAGAAAATAGATTATAGGTTCTGCCAAACCCATTTCCTTTTTCAACAAATGCATCTAGCATATCGCCTTTCAAAGCTTTGTAAACAAAGGATCCTGGAAGGTCATTAAAATCACCACAAACTACCGTAGGATAAGGACTTGCCGCAATCAAGTCTTTAATTGTAGAAGCTTGCATTGCCCTGTTTTTATAGGCCACAGCAAATCTATTCACAAACAAACGAGCATATTGATAGGTATAGGCTAGTTTATTAAAATCCTTTTTTAAAACTTGAATATTTTTTTTCTCTGCATCGCTCAAGCCAAATGTTTTCAAATGCAATACCATGGTTCGTATTATTTGTCGTGAGGGCATTTGTATATCAGCTAATAAAATCGCATCATTATTAGCTAATTCTATTTCTTCAAAATGCTGAATTGGATATTTACTAAACAAAGCCGTGCCCGTTAAATAGGCGCCCACTTTATGAGCTGCAACAAAGCGGAACTCTTTATAACCATTCTTTTTAATAATCGCTTGTGTATAGGGCTTTAATTGATTGGTAGCCAAACATCTAAATTCAGGCAAGCAAAGTATATCTACATTTTCTTGCTTGATAAAGTCTTGAATACCTTCAGGCACTGCTTTTTTAAAGGGGACGGTATAAACACCCAAGCCATGGACATTCCAAGACATAATGGAACAACTTGCTTCCGTTTTATCTG
>JAURLW010000088.1 GCA_030831005.1 Bacteroidota bacterium | reverse complement strand
CAGCAATTATGGTGGCTTTTACTAGCTACTGGTTTTTGCGGTGGCTTCACTACCTTCTCAAGCTTTGCACTTGAAAATGTACATTTAATTAAAAACGCGCTCAGCTATTATGCAATGTTGTATACCATTGCTAGTATCGTAGTAGGTATATTACTTTGCCGTTTGGGTATTTGGTTAATCAATTAAAAAAAATCTTATGCCAACCTATTCGTTTCAATTTGAGAAAATTAATCTTGGGGATCTCGCTCCTTCTATTGCACAAGCATTGGCGCTTGCAAAAGCAGCTTGCGAAAAAGCATATGCTCCCTATTCTCATTTCAAAGTAGGTAGTGCTGTACTATTAGATGATGGCACATATATAGTAGGATCGAATCATGAAAATGCTGCTTATCCAGCTGGCATTTGCGCAGAGCGCGCCGCATTATCCTCTTTAGACATGAGCAATCATCAACGAAAAGTAGAAGCTATAGTCATTACCTATCAATCGGAAAGTGAAATGAAAGACCCACTTTCACCTTGTGGCATATGCCGACAAAGCATTGCAGAAATTCAACATTGGCAAAAAGCGCCCATAGCTATTTATATGTGTAGCCCTTTAGATGAAATTATAAAGGTAGCAGATGCTAAACACCTACTACCTTTTGGTTTTAATAATGACTACTTAAAAATGGATTAATACGCTCTAGCAAAAAGTACACGTTGTTTTGATGGATTACCTGTTAAAATACAAGTACCCGCTTCCAATTTATTATCTAATGGAATACAACGTATAGTTGCTTTAGTTAATTCTTTAATTTTCTCTTCTGTTTCTGGTGTGCCATCCCAATGCGCTGCAACAAAACCCGTTTTATTATCTAATACGTCAACAAATTTATCCCAAGTATTAACCTCGGTTGTCATCGTATCTCTAAATAGTTTTGCTCTATCAAATAGATTTTGCTGGATAGTACTTAATAAATCTACTACTTGCGTATCTAATTGATCCATACTCCAAACTTGTTTCTCTTTGGTATCTCTACGCGCAACCTCCACTTGATTGTTTTCCATATCACGAGCACCTAAAGCAATTCTTATGGGCACTCCTTGCATTTCATATTCTGCAAATTTCCATCCTGGTCTTGCAGCATCGTCTAAGTCCATTTTCACACGTACTCCTCTTGCTTGTAATTGCTTAGCCAATTCCTTTATTTTAGCATCAATTGCAGGTTTAGAATCTGAGCCTTTGTAAATAGGTACAAATACAACTTGTACTGGTGCAATTTTCGGAGGCAATACCAAACCTTCGTCATCGCTATGCGCCATAACTAATGCGCCAATTAATCTTGTAGACACGCCCCAAGAAGTAGCCCAAACGTATTCTTCCGTATTATCTTTAGTGGAGAATTTAACATCAAAGGCTTTCGCAAAATTTTGACCTAAGAAATGAGATGTACCTGCTTGCAATGCTTTTCCATCTTGCATTAAAGCCTCAATACAATAGGTTTCTTCAGCTCCTGCAAAACGTTCGTTCGGACTTTTAATACCTCTAATTACAGGCAAAGCCATAAACTCTTCTGCAAAAGTTGCATAAACTTCCAGCATACGTTCTGTCTCCTCAATAGCCTCTTGCTTGCTAGCATGAGCAGTATGTCCTTCTTGCCACAAAAACTCAGCCGTGCGCAAAAATAAACGAGTACGCATTTCCCAGCGCACTACATTTGCCCATTGATTGATAAGCAAGGGTAAATCGCGATAAGATTGAATCCAATTTTTATAGGTGCTCCAAATAATGGTTTCAGAAGTAGGACGCACGATTAATTCTTCTTCTAATTTAGCTTCAGGATCAACTATTATACCTTTCCCATTTGGGTCATTTTTTAAGCGATAGTGGGTAACTACAGCACATTCTTTTGCAAAACCATCCACATGTGCTGCTTCTTTACTTAAAAAACTTTTAGGAATAAATAATGGGAAATAAGCATTTTGATGGCCCGTTTCTTTGAACATGCGATCTAATACATCTCTCATATTCTCCCACAAGGCATAGCCGTAAGGCTTAATAACCATACAGCCTCTTACTGCCGAATGATCTGCCAATCCGCCTCTAAGAATTAATTCATTATACCATTGGGAATAATCTTGTTTACGAGTTGTTAATGTCTTACTCATTAGTCTTTTTAAAGTGTTTATGTTGTACTTTTATGGGGAAGTATTTGCAAAAGTACTTAATTTCTATTTAGCAGTTTGTACCTAAAACCTAATTTTTATGAAACAATCATCATTCACCCTTTTGTGTTGCTTGTTCTTGGCAAGTTTCACAAGTTTCGCACAAAACACCACTACCGACGAAGATGATATTTATTTCAATAGCGCTGATGCTGCTCAAGCTAAATTAAAGCAGAAAAGAAACAAGAATTCAAGTGCTAATCAAGATGCATCGAATTCGGTTTATTATTCAAATAGCTCATATAATGACCAAAATAATTCATATCAGTATCAAAACTACGACGATGAAGCCTATGTAGATTATGATGATAATGATGATTATTTTTACGCTAGTAACTTACGCAGATTTTATAATCCTTTTTATAATCAAGGTTATTATAGTTTTTATGTCAATCCTTATTGGTATAACCCATATTGGGTAGATCCGTATTGGAGTTATAATCGCTTTTATCAAAACCAATTTAACTATAACTACGGACCTTACTGGAGTTCTAATTGGTCTTGGAATACCTGGTTTGGATACAATGGCTTCTCCTGCTACAATTACCCTTATTACTCTGGATTTTGGGGCGGCAATATGTATAATAATGGATTCTGGGATGGCTACTATTATGGCATGAATCAATTCCATTATTATAACTCATTCTTTTCTGGCAATTTTGGCAATAATAACAATTACAGATACGGCCCTCATGGCTCTATGAATGGCCATTTCAGATTACGCAATGATTTTGCGCGCAATAATTATTCGCTAAGCGGTATTAATAATGGACCCCGCAGTGGATTTAAAATGAGCGATCCCAATAGGGAAAATCGCACAATGGAAAATAGATCTAATCAGGCTCCCATTGACAATACCAGAAATGGTTACAACAATTTGAATGACCCGGGCAATCGTGATTTTAGAAACAATAGAGGAAATTACCAAGCGCCAGATAGAAGCCAACCAATAGCTGCACCCAATACAACGCCTAATCAAAATCCTCCTTCTCGATTTGATCGTTATAACAATAACGAACAACCTTATAGAAGCAATCCAATTAGACAAGTGCAACCAAGTCCGAGATATAACGAACAAAGAAACCAGGATAATTTTAGACCCGCTGTACCAGCTAGCGAACCAAGACGTAAAGATCGACCAATAGAACAAAGACCAAGAGAAATGGGCAGTCCAGGCGGTGGATTTAGACCTCGATAACTGCATTCCTTTTATGAAAAAAATTATATTTAATAGTATAAGCTTCTTATTATGCTGCTCAAATGCTATGGCTCAGAATGAGCTTGATGCATTGCGCTATAGTCAAACACAATTATATGGCAATGCTCGTAGTGCAGGCTATGGTAATGCCAATGGTGCTATTGGTGCTGATTTTGGAGGATTAAGTTATAACCCTGCAGGAATAGGCACGTACAGAAAAAGTGAATTCGTTTTCTCACCTAGTCTAAAAATTAATGCTACCAAGGGCGAATTTCAAAACAATACGAGTACTTCAACTAATACAAAATTTAATGTAAACACATTGGGTTTGGTCTTTATTTCTAAGACTGCTGAAAACAATTCCTATAGCTCTTGGGAATCAACAGGATTTGCAATTGGATATAATAGAATCAACGACTTTAATGTAAATTATACCTATTCAGGTACCAACAATAGCTCTTCTGGTAGTAGTTATTTTAGTAATGGTGCTAACAATACCAATACTGCTGACGGCTATTCACCTCAATTCTTAGGCTACCAAAGCTATTTAGTCAATAAAAATTCGGCAGGCCAATATCTATCCGTAGTAACACCAGGTATGCCGCTTACGCAAACAAAAGAATACACACAAAGTGGCAACATGAACGAGATAGTGCTCTCTTTTGGTGGCAATTATAATAATGTGCTCATGTTAGGTGCTACCATTGGCATTCCATCAATAAATTACAATGCTACAAGAATTTTCACAGAAAGAGATGCTTCTGGCAACACCAATAATGATTTTGAGAATTTTACTTTCAAAGAAAAATTAAATACGAGTGGTACCGGTATCAATTTAAAATTAGGCAGTATTGTAAAAGTAAATGATCAAATACGATTAGGACTTGCCTACCATACCGGATCTAGTTTTGCCATGAATGATTTGTATGCTGTTACTTTACAAACCCATACGGAAAATTTAAAAATTAGATACAATGATCTTACAGGACCCATTACTACTACACAACCTGACAAAGACAATAATTTTAATTATACGCTAATCACACCCAATAAATTTATTGCGAGCGCTGCCTATTTTATCAATAAAAATGGCTTTGTAAGTATAGATATTGAAAACGTAAACTATACAAATATGCGTTTTAAATACAGCAGCGAATTTGCATCGTATCAAACAGCTGTTAATAATAAAATAGCTATGGCCTACAAAAACTCCCAAAATTATAGACTGGGCGCTGAGTGGAGAATAGAAAATAAAATGTTTAGAGCTGGCCTTAATCTTGTTGGCAACCCAAACAAGACTTCAGAAAGGGCTTTTTCAAGCATTAAATACGCCTTAGGTTTTGGTATACGATTTGATCAGATTTATTTAGATGCCGCTTATGTATTGACTAAAAACTACAGCCAAGAGCAGCCTTATACTATAGACGGCATCAATGCGCCTATTGCTAGCATTAATAATTCAATGAGTTCTCTTATTTTTAGCATTTGCACTAAATTTTAAGACTTATATTTGCATTCTAAAATCAAACAAAATGACACATACATTACCTGCATTATCATATGCATACGACGCTCTTGAGCCTCATATCGACACTTTAACGATGACTATTCATCATACTAAGCACCACCAAGCTTATGTAGACAATTTAAATAAAGCAATCGCTGGTGCGGAAGCAGAAAATATGGATATCATTAGCTTAATGGGTTCTATTTCTAAATTCCCTGCAGCAGTAAGAAACAATGGTGGTGGTCACTATAACCACACACAATTTTGGACTGCATTACAACCAACAGCAGGTGGAGCTCCAGTAGGTGCTTTAGCAGATGCGATCAATGCTACCTTTGGATCAGTTGACGCATTAAAAGAACAAATGAATGCAGCTGGTGCAACACGTTTTGGAAGTGGCTGGGCATGGTTAGGTGTTAAAGATGGCCAACTTGCTATTTGCTCTACACCTAATCAAGACAATCCCTTAATGGATATCGCAGAATGTAAATGCCAACCTATTTTTGGAATTGACGTTTGGGAACACGCTTACTATTTACATTATCAAAATAGAAGAGCAGACTACCTTACTGCTATTTGGAATTTAGTAAATTGGGAAGAATTAAATAATCGCTTTGAAGCGTGCAAATAAAAAAAGGAGCTTAGGCTCCTTTTTTTATTGCTATATGTGCTTTTAAATTACCATTAGTTTCTAGTAACTTTACAAAAATAGGTTGTATGCAATATTGTGAATCATTTGATGGCAAGCAGGTTAATTATTATATCAATGAACCTTTTAAGTTAATTTCTTCTATTGCAAAGGAGCAACAAGTTATCTATCTAATTGATGCATGCGTTTATGAACAACACGCTTCTCTATTCGAAAACCATCCTCATATTCTTATACCTTCAGGCGAAAACAGCAAATGCTGGGATATTATTCACTCCATTATTGAACAATTACTTCAATTCAATGCTAATAGACAAAGCCTATTGGTAGGTGTAGGCGGAGGCGTTGTTGGCGATATTACAGGTTTTGTTGCAGCCATTTATATGAGAGGTATCGAATTTGGCTTAGTTCCCACTACCCTACTCAGTATGGTAGACGCCTCCATTGGAGGAAAAAATGGCATCAATTTTGGCGAACAAAAAAATCTAGTTGGCACCTTTAATTTGCCCTCTTTTATTTTAATGGACTATTCTTTTTTAAATAGTCTTCCTTTAGATGAATTTAAAAATGGGTTTGGAGAAATTATTAAATATGCCTGTCTAAGTGATGTGCGCTTTTTTGATATGCTTTTTATGCATACCATCGAAGACTATCAAAAAGATATCCATAAAATAGATGCACTTATTCAACATTGTGTTAGCACAAAAAATAAAATGGTCATGGCTGATTTCAAAGAAAGCCATGTAAGAAAATTATTAAATTTTGGTCATACTATTGGTCATGCTATTGAAAAAGCACATAGTATACCGCACGGACAAGCAGTAGGTTTAGGTATTTTATATGCTTGCAAACTTTCTGAAGTATTAAGAAAATTTGATCCTGCAAATACCCTAAAAATTAAAAATCTCTTACAGCAATATCAGTTACCTACACACATTGATTTTTCAAACACGCTTATCGACAGTATAGTAAGGCATGATAAAAAAAGTAATGCAGTGGGTATTGATTTTATTTTATTAGATGCCATAGGCAAACCGCATATTCAGAATATTTCTATTGATCAATTAAAAAAACTTATTGCTGCAAGCACTTTATAATGCACTTAGCACTTAACGAGATATCCGGCACTATTCTAATACCTGCTTCTAAAAGCCATACGCAGCGCGCCTATGCTTGCGCCTTACTGTTTAATGGCATTACTACAATACAAAATCCCGGGGGCTCTCAAGATGAGCAAACGGCTTTATCAATCATACAACAATTAGGTGCATCGATACACCTACAAGAAGACGCAACAATTATCCGTAGCAATGGATCTTTAGCAGCCCTACCAAGCTTGCATTGCGGGGAAAGCGGTCTTTGTACTCGTATGTTTATACCTATACTTGCTACCACCACTAATACCTATACCCTTAACGGAAGTGGCAGTTTACTTAAACGAAAAATGCAACACATAGCGCAATTTGCAGAAGCACTTCAAATACAAATAGGTACAGAAAACGAGTATTTACCCTTATCTATTCAAGGTCCTATTAAAGGCTCCAAAATTGTAATAGCTGGAAACGAAAGTTCGCAATATTTAACCGGACTCCTTATTGCATTAGCGTATACTTGCACTGAGGATATTCATATTCAAGTAAAAGAACTGGTAAGCAAACCTTATATTGATTTAACGATACAACTCTTAGCTTCTTTAGGTATGCCGATTAAAAGTGAGGGCTATCATGACTTTTATATAAGCCCCTCAGAAAAGCACAGCAATTCTCAACATATAACTATTGAAAGCGATTGGAGCAGTGCCAGTAATTTTATAGTACTTGCCGCTATAAAAGGAAAGATAAACTTACATGGTCTTAATCCAGAGAGTGTACAGGCCGACAAAGCCATTTTGAATGTAGTAACACAAGTGGGCGCATCTGTGCAATGGTTGCCCAATACATTGCAAATTGAAGCTAATAAAAGAAAGGCCTTTAGTATAAACATAATAGATTGCCCTGATTTATTCCCTATCTTATGTGTGCTTGCAGGAACTTGCTCTGGAACCTCTAGCATTAGTGGTATACATAGATTAATAAATAAAGAAAGTAATCGTTTAGTATCTTGCAGTGCTATGATGCAACAGTTAGGAATTCCTTTTGATATTCAAGATGATACCATTCACATTGAAGGTGTTGCTATTTTCAAAGGAGGACCTATTAATTGTTATCATGATCATCGCATTGCAATGGCAGCAAGCATTGCAAGCGTGTATACTCAAACACCTATTGAATTAATAGGGAAAGAAGCCGTAGAAAAATCTTACCCCAATTTTTATAACGACTTAAATAGTCTGCTAAAATAAATACCATGAATGCTTTTGGAAAAATTTTTACTGTTCAAATTTTTGGCGCCTCACACGAACCTGCAATAGGTATTATTATCGATGGTTGTCCGGCAGGAATAGCTATAAGCGAAGAAGATTTCATGACAGATATTGAAAGAAGAAAGCCTGGAGCAAAAGGCACTACTACCAGAATAGAAACCGATCTGCCACAATTAGTAAGTGGCGTATACAAAGGGCATACAACGGGCGCTCCCATTTGCATTCAATTTAAAAATGAAACGCAACGCTCATCCGACTATGATAGTTTCTCCCAAATACCTAGACCAGGTCATGCAGATTTTGTGCTTCATAAAAAACACAAAGGCTTCAATGATCCAAGAGGAGGAGGGCATGCATCGGGCAGACTAACCCTTTGTTTAGTAGCGGCAGGGGTGATTGCAAAAAAAATAATTCAACCGATCTCCATTCAAGCAGCACTCATAGAAGCGGGTGGCAAAAAAAATATAGACCAAGCAATTGAGGAAGCCTTAAAAGCTAAAGATAGTATTGGTGGTATTATTGAATGTTGTGCAACGAATATGCCAATAGGATTAGGCGAACCTTTTTTCGAATCTCTAGAATCACAAATAAGTCAACTCGTTTTTGCTATACCGGCAACAAAAGGTATTGAATTTGGCAGTGGATTTGAAGCCGCTAACATGAGCGGGAGTCAACATAATGATGCCCTAATCGACAAAGATGGCACAACCAAAACAAATCATGCTGGCGGTATTAATGGAGGCATTAGCAATGGCAACCCACTTATATTTAGAGTAGCCATTAAGCCTACGAGTAGCACAGCGCAGCAACAAGAGAGTATTAATTTAGCCAGCAATCAATTGGAACAATTTACCGTACAAGGCAGACATGATGTATGCATTGCATTAAGGGCACCCGTTGTCATAGAGGCAGCTACAGCAATTGCTTTAGCGGATGCTTACTTAAGACACAAAGCGCTTACCTAACTACGAGCTCATCAAAAAATAACCAACCCGTATCTCCATAACCAGGATGATTTTTAGGACATGCCGGTAAAGGACCAGCAGTAATTTTTAATTTTGTAATTTTTTGTACTGGGAAACTGAGTTTAACTCTATTAACTATGGCTCCTTTGGTATTTTTAATATCCGTCTTATAGGTAGCCAATTCTTTAGTACTTCCATCTTTCAAAATAGCACTCACGGTAATGTTTTCTGGGAAGAAAATCCAAGATGCATAATTTTGTAAGCAACCTAATTCCACTTCTTGCAATAGTGTATCCTTAGGGAAAGAAAGTGTAGTGATCATTTCCGACTTGCTCCAACCCAACCAATTAGCATGATGATCATTCGTTCCAAAAACGCCATCTGTTAAAGTCATTGCTCCATTAGCAGGATAATAATTGCTATAAGGTTTCTCAAAACTTGGCATAAGAGAGAAAGCCTTGTGCATCGTAAAATTTAAACTACTGGGCTTTCCCTTAAGAACTTGTTTACGCGCCAATTGCGCTTTTAATAGGGTACTTGAACTAAGTGTAATCGGTTCTTTGTAAATAGCTGAAAATAAACTAGGATCGCTACCATCTAAAGTATAATAGATAGGATCTTCTATTGATTCTGTTTCTAACTGAACACGCATCTTGTGATCTTCTAAAACAGGTTTCATGGCAACTTTAAAATTACCTTCGCAATAACGCCATCCTTCTTGTTCAAATTTTCGTAAATGATTTTGAAGTCTTGAAGAAAAAGAGTTCCAATTGCGTATTTCATTAGCGCTCCATAACACCTCCGATAACGCTTGCATTCTTGGCAAAACCATATATTCAGCTTGCTCTACAGTGGGGATATATTCCGTCCATAAATTAGCTTGTGCACCTAAAACATACTGATGAAATGCTGAAGGTAGCGCTGCCGGTATGGGTTCGTAACTATACACTTTTTTCAGTGTTGTAAAACCACCAATAGCAATAGGTTCAGTACTTGGATCTGCTTGATAATGATCGAAATAACAATGTGTACCTGGAGTCATCACCACATGATGTTTCATTTTTGCAGCAGCAATACCACCCTGCTCACCTCTCCAACTCATTACACTAGCATTGGGCGCTAATCCGCCTTCTAGAATCTCATCCCAACCAATAATATTTCTTCCTTTACTGACCACATATTGTTCAATTTTTCTGATAAACCAACTTTGTAGTTCTTCTTCATTCTTTAATTGTTCTTGTTCTATTCTTGCTTGACATTTAGCACAATGTTTCCAATCGGTTTTATCTACTTCATCTCCTCCAATATGAATAAGCTTTGAAGGGAATAATTGCATAACTTCTTCTAAGATCGATTGTAAGAAAACAAATACACTGTCATTGCCAGCACAATAGTTTGCTTGAATGCCCTTAGGATAGATACCTCCTGGAATAACTTGCTGTGGCACTTGTGTACACGACAAATTTGGGTAAGCTGCTAAAGCAGCAATAGAATGACCTGGCATTTCTATTTCCGGAACAATGGTAATATTTCGTGCTGCCGCATAAGCAACAATTTCTTTTATTTCTTTTTGAGTATAAAAACCACCATAAGTAGCTTTTTCTCCAGCCTGAATAGGTTGTGCATCTCTCCACTCTTTATCTCTATCTACTCGCCAAGCACCAATTTCCGTCAACTTTGGATATTTTTTTATTTCAATTCTCCACCCTTGGTCATCACATAAGTGCCAGTGAAAAACATTCATTTTATAGGCCGCTAAAAAATCGATGTACTCTTTTATAAACTGTGTATTAAAAAAATGCCTACTAACATCTAAGTGCATACCTCTCCAAGCAAAACGAGGTGCATCTTTAATAGTTAAGCAAGGAATTTTAACTGCTGTATGCCTACTAGTATTAGGCAATAATTGAAGCAATGTTTGCATAGCATAAAACAAACCAGCTTTACTATTTGCTTTAATTAAAATGCCTTTTTGATCTATATTCATTTCATAGGCATCTTGACTAGCATTATCTAATTGTGCTAAGACCAATTGGATTTGCTTAGCAGTAGCGCCCTTTTGATCTACGCGGTTAGCAAAACCTAATTGGGTTTGTAAAGAACTCAAGCAAATTGAAATTGCTGCATCTTGGCTAGATACTAGATTAGGCAAAACAATGCTAACACTGGGATCTAATAAAAAAGAATCGCTTGCTATTACACAAGAATTTGGATATGGAATTAATGCTATTGATTGCGCATTAGTATTGCCACAAAAAAATAGCACTGCGCTTAACGCTAAGAAAATTCTTTTCATCATTCTGAATTTATAAAAGTATCAAGGTTATTGTAAGCCTATTTATCATTTTTCCCTTCTAACATAGGTACAAATGAAAAACTACCAAACTGTTCTTCTCGCAAGCTTCCATCTTCCAATTTAGTAATGCGCAACATTTGTTGTTGTTCATTTTCGCCAAGAGGAATAATCATAATACCACCTGGTTTTAACTGTGTGATAAGTTGTTCTGGAATTTTAGGCGCACCGGCTGTAATAATTATTTTATCGAAAGGTCCATAGGTAGGCAAGCCTGCAAAACCATCACCATAAAAGCGTTTGATGGTTCCATATTTTTTTAAGTAGAAAAAATGATTAGCATAATCATACAACTCTTTTTGTCGCTCAATGGTAAATACTTGAGCACCTAATTCTGCTAATACGCAAGACTGATAAGCACTTCCTGTACCAACTTCTAAAACTTTATCATATTTTTTGATAGCTAATAATTCCGTTTGAAAGGCAACTGTATACGGATGAGAAATAGTTTGATTAGCTAAAATTGTAAAGGCTCTATTTTCATAGGCATAGCGCTCAAAACCAGGCTCTAAAAAAAAATGTCGAGGTATGTTTTGAATAGCCGCAATTACAGAGGCATCTTTAATACCCAAGTTGATAAGCTCATTGACTAATTTAGTACGTAATCCTTTATGTAAAAATGTATCTTCTCTTGGAATAGCTTGTAGCATGTCCTTAATGGGTTTTAAAAATCATCGCAATACCTATTTGTCCACTTGGCAATACAGTAGGGCTAAATCTGAAACTAATATCTTTTGAAACATCAAAATTCTTGAGATGAGCAGCAGTGAGCGCATCTAAAGATTGAATGGCAAAACCTACTGCGGTAAACAATATCGTCATATCGGCGAAGCGTTTATAACTATCTTGTAAGGTTTTTAAATTAGCATCGGTGTATAGGCCTACAAATTCATCTGTCGTAGATGGATTATTATCAATTCTAGCGATGTATGCTTTTTTATAGGTTTCATAGCGGCTGCTATTAAAATCATAAGCAATAAAGGCCGCTGCCATACCCGCGTAAATGATGGGTACTTTCCAATATTGACGATTATATACCTGTCCTAAGCCCGGTAAAATGGCGCTATACATAATTGCTTTTTTAGGTATCGGCTGAAAGCGTTCTTTCGGTGTCGACCATTTCCCTTCCCATCGAATAGTGGTACTATCCGATGCCGGTGAAGTTTGAGCAAACATGGTTAATGAACTCAAGCAACAAAGAAGACTACTAACAAAAAAAGGCTTCAACATGAAATCAAAAATAAAATAAAATAACTAAAGTTCTAGTTTAAGCAATAAAAAAAGCTGCATGCAAGGCATACAGCTTTTCGGTAATAAATTATTAATTATCGAGCAATATTTACGGCACGTAATTCTCTGATAACCGTAACCTTAATTTGCCCAGGATATTGCATTTCTTTTTGAATTTTATCTGCAATTTCAAAAGACAAGGTATCACTTGCTGCATCACTTACTTTATCTGCTTCTACAATAACGCGCAATTCTCTACCAGCTTGGATAGCATATGCTTTTTCTACGCCATCATAAGCCATAGCCAAAGATTCTAGATCTTTGATACGTTGTAAATAGCTTTGCATCATTTCTCTACGTGCACCCGGACGAGCACCGCTAATAGCATCGCAAGCCTGAATGATTGGAGAAATTATATAAGTCATTTCCATTTCATCATGGTGCGCTCCAATAGCATTTACAATTGCAGCATGCTCGCCACATTTCTCTGCTAATTTAGCACCCAACAATGCGTGGCTCAATTCTGTTTCTTCATCTGGCACTTTACCAATATCATGAAGTAAACCAGCACGTTTTGCTAATTTTACTATTTTCTGACCCAAACCCAATTCAGCAGCCATAATACCACAAAGGTTAGCTGTTTCTTTAGAGTGCATCAATAAATTTTGACCGTAAGAAGAACGGAAACGCATTTTACCAATCATACGTACCAAGTCTTTATGCAAACCGTGCACACCTAATTCAATAATGGTGCGTTCTCCAATTTCCATAACTTGCTCTTCTAATTGTTTTTTCGTTTTCTCTACTACTTCTTCGATACGAGCTGGGTGAATACGACCATCTTGTACTAAACGTTGTAAGGACAAACGTGCAATTTCTCTACGCAATGGATCGAAGCACGATAAGATAATTGCTTCTGGAGTATCATCAATGATTAAATCTACTCCCGTAGCTGCTTCTAATGCTCTGATATTACGTCCTTCTCTACCAATGATTTGACCTTTAATTTCGTCACTTTCTAAATTAAATACGGTTATCGCGTTTTCAATCGTTTGCTCAGCAGCAGTACGCTGAAT
>JAURLW010000087.1 GCA_030831005.1 Bacteroidota bacterium | reverse complement strand
TCCAATCGTTACGTTTGGTCCAATAATAGAGTGGGTGATTTTACAGCCTTCGGCAATACTCACAGGTTGAATGATTACTGTAGTATCTTGATTGATAATAGCTGATGCAGGCTGTTGTTCATATTGTTGTTTCAGCAAAAGCGCATTAGTAGACAGTAAGGTATCCTTCTTACCACAATCAAACCAATTATTTACCTTAAAAGCATCAAAAACAATTCCTTGTTCTATCATTTTTTGAATAGCATTGGTCAAATGATATTCGCCTTGCAAATGCACATTATCTTGCATGTCCTTATCAAGGATTGCATATAATTGAGCGGTTTCTTTTATATAGTAAACGCCCACCATTGCCATATTACTTTTAGGTATAAGGGGTTTTTCAGCAACTTTTAAAACACGATCTAGCTCATCTAACTCAGCCACTCCAAATAATCTTGGATCGTCCACTTTCTTCACACCTATTTGAGAAGTAGCAGAAGCAATAACTTTTTCTAAATTATAATCGCACAAGGTATCTCCAAATACAATGATAACATCATCGTTTTGAACAGCCTCTTTAGTTAACCAAATGGCATGCCCAGTTCCGTTTCTATCAGCCTGATTGACAATGCTATATTTTATATGCGGATAATGCTTTTCTACATAATGTTGAATTTTCTCACCTAGGTAACCAATAACAAAAACAAACTCATCTACACCTGCTGCTAATAATTGATCTACAATTACACTCAAGATAGTTTTACCAGCAATTGGGATAAGCGCTTTGGGCTGCGTATAGGTTAAAGGGCGTAATTTGGTACCTGCACCAGCTACCGGAATTATTGCTTTCACGTGTTTGTCATTTTAAGTAATCAAAAATACTAAATTAAATTAAGCACTTAGGAGCTATTTTTCAAGATAAGGCAAAAAAAAGTGCACCTGTTGGTGCACTTTTTAATCCATTGAAAACTATTTTATACCGTTTGAATGATGGTTTCGTAGGGTAATCTGATTTTTGGATAATGCTGAGTTGCATCATCTGCTGAGCGATGACCTAAAGAAATAGCGCAAATAGCGGTTAGATTTTTTTCTTTTAAACCCAATACTTCATCATAAGCACTCGCTACAAAACCTTCCATAGGGCAAGAATCGATTTGCTCTATAGCCGCTGCAGTGAGTAGGCTTCCCATTGCTAAGTATGCTTGACGACTAGCCCAACCCAATTTCATTTCTTCTGTCATCATACCTAAAAATCCTTTTACCATAGCACTAAAACCATCATAAGCAGTAATTGGCTGACCAGATACGCTTGCTGCATGTTGCATGAAAGCGTCAACTGAAGCATCGTTTAAATTTGTTTTTGCACAAAACACTAATAAATGAGAAGAGGTGGCTACTTTTTCTTGACCATAAGAATGGGGTACTAATTGTTTTCTAACTTCAGTATTTTTCACCCATAAAATAACAAAAGGTTGTTGACCCATAGATGTAGGTGCCAGGTGGGCTACTTTTAATAAGTGTTCAATTTTTTCATCTGCAACTTGCTTTTCTGGATCAAACGCTTTAACGGCATATCTCCAATTCATGGCATCTAGTAAATTCATAATTTTATTGATTTAGTTGTTTAGTGTAAAATTGATGTTTTAGGATGTATAAAAAAATAAGCTAGCTTAAGTATTTACTTTTTAGAGGAATTTAATTTTCTTCTTATCATACTTAAAAATTCGGGGGTAACACCTAAAAATGAAGCAATTTGCAATTGCGTAATTCTATTTTCTAAAAAACCGTATTGTTCTCTAAATTCTATAAAACGCTCTGTAGCGGTTTTGCTTAAACTAGAAATAATGCGCTGCTGTAAATTGGCAACTCTTTTTTGAACTAAAATTCTGAAAAATCGCTCTAATTTAGGTATTGCTTCAAAAACATATTCTAAATCATCTTTGCTAATTCGAAGTACTTTCGTTTTTTCTATAGCTTGAATATTCAGCTGTGTAGGTTTATTATGGGTACTACTTGCGATATCCCCTACCCACCAATCTTCGATAGCAAACTGAATCAAATGAGAGAATCCAGAATGATCGGTATAATAAACAAGAACACAACCTTCTATGATAAAATTAAGTTCGTTGGAAAATTGTCCTTCATGCAAAAAAAATTCCTTTTTTTTATATTCTATGTATTGCAATTTAGAAACAAATAAGTCCTGTTCTTCTTTAGTTAGACTAACGATTTTAGAAATATTATTTAAAATTAACTGTATTCCTTGCTGCATAATCAAAAATAAAAAGAGTTTTGGCCTACACCAAAACTCTTTTTTTATAGTAGTATTGATAATATTAATCGAGTGTGACTACGAAAAATTTCAAGTCCATTAAAATAGGCATTAAATTCGTTTTTTTATCCTTTGCTTTTTCAGCAATATCTTTCATTAGACGAACTTCCTCTTTTATTTTTTTATCTAGGGTAGCATTCGATTTGTCTGCACTTAATTTTTGTTTATTTAAAGCAACAAAATTAGCCATCATGGTTTGCAATTGATTATAGGTAGTTTGCATACCATCTGCATTATTACGCTCAGTATTAGCTGCAAATTCGTTGATTTTAGAAATCAATTCCATTTTTTGATCATTAAAAGACTTTACTTGATTTTGAGCAAAAGAAGAAAGACTTAAAACACCCATACAAAGAGCAACAAATATTTTTTTCATATTCTACGTTTTTATCGATTTTAAAATTAGTTTCTAAAAGTACAAATTATTTTAATAAAACCTGCCAAGCTTGGTCAATTTTATTGGCATCTAAAAGTTCTTTAGCATAACTATGCAAAGCATTTATACGCTCTTCAGTACTTGTATAAGGCCTAGTTAAAAGTTCTACTAAGTGTTCATCGCTGAATGCTTCGTCAATTTCAGGTACCAATGTACAATTGCCCAAAACACCTAAATGATTGCCCGTCAATACCTTACTTAATCGAATCGCTTCTGGTAATTGATCTACACCTACTCCTAAATTTAAATTAGGCTTTGCTACTTCAAAAACAGCATTTCCACTCGCTCGGCAATAAAAATCACCGCCCATTCTTGCCACTAAATCTATTTTATGGGGGTCTATTTGCATTTGCTCATTCAATACAGCATCATTAATATGCATACAAACAACTTCGCAAATCACAAGATTTCCAGCTCCTCCCTCTTCACCTGTAGCCTTTACTTCCAGCACTTTACATTCTAGTTGCACCGGCGATTCTTTAACTCTAAAAGGCTTTACCATTTCAGATGCGATTGGTGTTAATCCGGCTTTTTCAAATTCATTAACCCCTTTATCGTATTCGCAACTTGCTAAACTCATTTGCTGTACAATGGCATAATTTACTACATTAATAACCACTTCCCTTGTTCGTATAGCATTTTCTAAGGTATGTTTAATGGTATTATTACGTACTCTTCTTGCAGGTGAAAACACCAATATTGGCGGTTTGCTGCCAAAAACATTGAAAAAGCTGAATGGAGATAAGTTCATATTGCCATCTTCATCGATAGTGCTAGCAAAACAAATAGGTCGAGGGGCAATAGCACCTAACAAATAGGCATGCAATTGCGACGTTTTAATTTCTGAAGGAAAAATTTTCATGCTACAATATTATTGAATTATACTCAAAACAACGATTTCTATGAATATGTTTAATGTATAGTCTTTTGAATGAAATAGCATTTAAGCGCATTTTTTTAAAAAAAGTTAAAAAATAATAGAGTACTAGAAAATTAATACAAACCCATTACTTTTGAACATAAATTTTTCAAATACCTATGGAACAAACAGCCTCATTAGACATTAGAGCATTAAATGAAAAAATTCATGCAAAAAGTGCCTTTATTGATTTGCTTCAAATGGAATTAAACAAATCTGTTGTTGGCCAAAAAATGATGGTAGAACGTTTACTGATTGGGCTTTTAGCACAAGGTCACATTCTATTAGAAGGTGTGCCTGGCTTGGCTAAAACGCTTGCTATCAAATCTATGGCTAGTGCTATAAATGGTAAATTTGCACGTATTCAATTTACGCCCGACTTATTACCTGCTGATGTGTTGGGAACCATGATGTATAATCCACAAGCTCATGAATTTTCTGTAAGAAAAGGTCCCATCTTTGCAAATTTCATATTAGCCGATGAAATCAATAGGGCTCCGGCAAAAGTTCAAAGTGCTTTACTAGAAGCCATGCAAGAACGACAAGTTACTATTGGAGATACTACTTATCCATTACAAGAACCATTCTTAGTTTTGGCTACTCAAAATCCTATTGAGCAAGAAGGTACCTACGAATTACCAGAAGCTCAAGTAGATCGTTTTATGCTTAAAGTAGTTATTACTTACCCACAAAAAGAAGAAGAACGAGCAATTATTCGTCAGAATTTGCAAGCTATACCTACAAAAATAAATGCAGTAGTGAGCACCGATGAGATTTTAGAGGCTAGGCAATTAGTTCGTGAAATTTATATGGACGAAAAAATTGAACAGTATATTTTAGATATCGTTTTTGCCACTCGTTTCCCTGATCAATACAAATTAGCACACCTTAAAAATTGGATAAGCTTTGGCGCTTCTCCAAGAGCCAGTATAAGTTTAGCTTTGGCTGCCAAAGCATATGCCTTTATCAAGCGCAGAGGTTATGTAATTCCTGAAGATATTAGAGCAGTTTGTACTGATGTTATGCGTCATAGAATTGGTGTAACTTATGAAGCTGAAGCAGAAAACAAAACAAGCGTAGATATCTTACACGAAATCCTAAACGCTGTAGAAGTACCTTAGATAAAATATATAACTTTCATAAGCGACTTTCAAAACATAAGAAGTCGCTTATTTTTTTTACAGCAGCAGTTTTCATAACTTGCTTATTATTAACCTAGCCTATTCGTTCAAAAAATGAGTTTACATAAAGTAGTAGCAAATGCCGAGGAGGCAATTAAAGGCATTCAATCTGGACAAACCCTTTTATTAGGTGGTTTTGGGTTGTGTGGTATTCCCGAAAATTGTATTACAGCATTAGTAAAAAAAGGAGTTGATCAACTTACTTGCATTTCAAACAATGCGGGAGTAGATGATTTTGGAATTGGATTGTTATTGCAAACCAAACAAGTAAAAAAAATGATTGCTTCTTACGTTGGGGAGAATGATGAATTTGAGCGTCAATTATTAAGTGGTGAATTAGAGGTAGAGTTGATACCACAAGGCACATTAGCAACCCGATGTATGGCAGCGGGCTATGGCATGCCAGCTATTTATACCCCAGCTGGTGTAGGTACAGAAGTAGCAGATGGTAAAGAGGTGCGCAATTTCAACGGCAAAGATTATTTATTGGAGTATGCTTTTGATGCTGATTATGCAATTGTAAAAGCTTGGAAAGGCGACACAAAGGGTAATTTAATATTTAAAGATACAGCGCGCAATTTCAATCCATTAATGGCTATGGCAGGGAAAATTACAATTGCTGAGGTAGAGCATTTAGTAGAGGCTGGAAGCCTGGATCCAAACGATATTCATACGCCTGGAATTTATGTAAACTATATTTTCCAAGGTGAAGCTTATGAAAAACGAATTGAAAAAAGAACCGTAAGAAACTAAGAAGCTATGGCATTAACGAAAGAACAAATTGCTAAACGTATAGCACAAGAATTGCAAGATGGTTTTTATGTAAACCTTGGCATTGGCATCCCAACCTTGGTAGCTAATTATATACCCGAAGGCATAGAAGTAGAATTGCAAAGTGAAAATGGACTTTTAGGTATGGGACCCTTCCCAATTACAGGTGAAGAAGATGCAGATTTAATTAATGCTGGCAAGCAAACGATCACCACGCTAGCAGGTTCTGTATTCTTTGACAGTGCTATGAGTTTTGGTATGATACGCGCTGGCAAAGTAGACCTCACTGTTTTGGGTGCTATGGAAGTGGCAGATAATGGAGACATTGCCAACTGGAAAGTACCGGGTAAAATGGTAAAAGGAATGGGTGGTGCTATGGATCTTGTTGCTTCAGCAAAAAATATTATTGTAGCAATGCAACATACCGATAAAGCGGGTAATTCTAAATTATTAAAAAGTTGTAGCTTACCTATAACCGGTCGTGCTTGTGTAAAGAAAATTGTAAGCGACTTGGGTGTTTTTGATATAACAGAAAATGGGTTTGTATGCATAGAACATGCACCAGGTGTTAGTATTGAAGAAATTAAAGCTAAAACAGCTGGCCGATTGAGTATTCATGCCTCTATAAAAGAAATGAACGTATAGTGCGCCTAAAAATCCGATATACCTTTCTATTGCTATTGCTTGGGTGCTTGAGCGCTTTCCAAATCTTTGCACAGCAAAGAAAAGAAGGCATGACCGGATGGAAAGGTAAAGATCGAGGAGAAGGAGAACATATTAATAAGATATTACGTTGTCTGCAGCGTGAGGAATTAATGAACTATACTCAATTATTTCCTACTGTTGAGAATATGTCAAGATGGATTATTGAAGTTTCCCCACCTCGTTCTAGCGCTTATCAAAAAGCTGTTTTTTATCTCAATAAACCAGAATTATTACACATTATGGATACGAGCATTCGTAATGCACGTAAAAAAGAATTCAATAAAATGCTACATAAAGCAGAGAATATTGGATTGCATTGGAATAAAACTTTACTTTTAAATTACGAACTAGAACGGATGAAAAAAACACGGGATACAGTGCTAGAGAAGATAGCTCCAGAACGTTTCCTAGGCTATGTATTCGTAAAAGATCAAGTTACAGACTCTGTTTATTGTTTTACGGTTAGTGATTTACAAATGATAAAAGGTAATTGGTATGGTGGTTATTTAAAAAACTTATTTAAGGCAGAAACCAAAGCTGAATATGAAATGCAAAGAATGATGGAAGAAAAATTCTATGCAAAATTAGCGCATCACAAAACAGATTCAGTCAACTTAGTTATTGATAGCTTAGAAGACTCCCGAAACGATTTTATTGTTGCAAGAAAATATTACGAAGGTACGTTAGATGGTTATATCCCTATTGAACTTTATATCCGTTATATAAAAGATACATGCGCAGAAGATGTCTGCAGATATGAAGCCTTGTATAAGTTTGGCGATAACGAAGATTTTATATCCCTTCGCGTTAGCAAAAAAGAAAAAGAATGGACTTTTAGAGAAGATAAGTATAATGCATTTATGCAGCTTAGTTTAGGAAAAGTAAAATATACGGGCATATGGAATGATCCAGCAGAACATATTAAATATAAAGCCGTACTTACTGAACTTGAAGAGTTGCCCGAAGAAACAAAAGACTTGGATGCCGAGCTCGATCAAGCGATTGTCGAACGCATGCAAGCCATTGCCAATGGCGAAGAACTTGATAAGGATATAGAAATAGAAAGGACGGAACCTTTAGAGCAAATTCAAGAGCAAGCAGAATCTAAAAAAGAAATTAAATCTGAGATTGCGCCAATAAAAGATAAAAAAGAAGATAAAAAGAAAAAAGATGATAAAAAGAAAGATAAGCCCAAAAAAGAACGTAAAGAACCAACACTAATTGATGACGGATTATAAAATTTTGGGCATTGAACGGGAGGTCTATTTTAAAACCACCAGAAGCGGAGGCAAAGGTGGGCAGCATGTAAATAAAGTAGAAACAAAAGTAGAAGCTTGGTGGTCGGTAACGCAAAGTACTTTATTTGATGACAACGAAAAAGAGCGTATCCTTCAAAAATTAGCTAACAAAATCAATAAAGATGGCTTTTTAATTTGTACGGCCAGTGATACCCGCTCACAATTAGAGAACAAACTAATAGCGCTGAAAAAACTACAAGTACTAATTACACATAGCCTAATTATTCCCAAAAAGAGAAAAGCTTCAAAACCTACAAAAGCGAGCGTTGAAAAACGCTTAGAAAGTAAAAAGAAGCAAAGTGCAAAGAAAATTAACAGAAGTAATAATAGTGATTGGAAATAAGAAAGGTCCCTTGCGGGACCTTTCTATTAATGATGATGATGTGTAGCGTGTGGATCTTGTAATTTAAAGAATTCCTCTTCGCTTACTTTTTTATCTTGTATGGTAAATTGAGTTTCTAAATATTCGAATAGACGATCGAATAACATTTTACGATACGTTTCATCGATTGTTTTTTCATCTTTCATAATCTTATCCATATAGCCGTCCATCCAAGGAGCTTCATCATCAGCACCCATTCCGAAATAAGACATTACTTGTGCTTTCAAGCCATTTTTAACATCGTCTAAACTAACTTGAATTTTATTTTCAACGATTAATTTATCAGATATTAAAGTCCATCTTAACTGATGATCAAAAGAACCAAATTCCGCTTCAACTTCTTCATCCGTACGCACTTTCTCTTGACCTTCTTTCATCCAACGTTTTAAAAAGGCAACAGGTAAGTCTAATTTAGTTTGATGTACCAATAATTCATACATTTCATTGGTTAAACGTTCTTTAGAAATTCTTACAAACTCTTTACCTAATTCTTCTTTTAATTTTTCTTTGAAAGCATCTAAGCTTGTAATTGCTGCATTAGGGAACACTTCTGCATATAAGGTTTCATCTAATTCTCTTGGAATCAAACGCGCAACCTTAGTAAGCGTTACTTGATAATTAGAATTAGCATCAGCATCAGTTGTTTTTAATGGATCTTTTAAGAAAGCAGTCAATTCTTCAGCTGTGCATACTTGACTAGGCACTATTGTAAAGGTATCTTCTGCTTTTTTACCCATTAATAAGGTTTGCATTCCTTTTGGTAGTTTATCAAATAATACGGTATCTTCTAATTTGCTATTAGCATCGATAACAGCTCCTGAAGCGTCGCATTTATGATAATTTGCATAAATGATGTCTTCTGCATTAGTAACCGTTTCTTGAGGCTCTGCCTTACCATATCTACGTTGCAAGCGTACTAGTTCGTCTGCAATCATAGAATCTGCTACTTCGATCGTATAGCGCGTAAGTTTTGCTTTATCTTGAATAGGTTTAATATCAAAAGTAGGTTTTAATCCTACTTCAAAACTGAAACTAACATCTTGCGGATTATTCATATCCAGTTGATAATTAGATTCGTTAGGCATCATTAATGGTTGAGCAAAAATGGCCAAATTTTCTTTTTGCAAATAGCTTTCTAGTTCTTTACTAGCTGTTCTTATAATTTCTTCGTTAAAAATACTTGGACCATACATTTTTTTAACCATTCCTGCAGGTACCATTCCTTTTCTAAAACCAGGAACTTGAACAGTTTTAGCATAGCCTTTCATAGCTTTATCAAAACCCGGCACATAATCTTCTTTAACCAACTGAACGGTTATTTTGTCATGTAATGAACTAATTTGTTCACGTGTAATCGTTGCCATAGCAATTGTAATTTAAAGTTTTAAAAAAAGAGCCGATCATAGATCGGCTTTTGTATTTGAGTGCGGGTGGAGGGACTCGAACCCCCAAGCCTCGCAGCACTAGATCCTAAGTCTAGCGTGTCTACCAATTTCACCACACCCGCATTTGGGTTGCAAATGTACAAAAACTTTTGAAATTGGAGCTCTTTTAAGGCAAATTTTAAGGATTTTAAGCTAATTAGGACACTCGGGCTCAGCAAAAGGAATTGTATATTTGCACTAGACTTATTATGGTAAAAAATTATGCAGACATCGGTTTTAATTGTTGAGGACGAAGAATCAATTAGAGAAAGCTTAAAGCTCAACCTCGAATTAGAAGGCTATGACGTAACAACAGTAGCTGATGGCTTAATGGCCTTACAAAAAATAAAAAGTGCTTATTTTGATTTGATTATATTGGATATTATGCTGCCAGAAATGGATGGTATAGCCCTTTGCGAAGCCATAAGACTGCAGCAGAATGAAGTTCCTATTTTGTTTTTATCCGCAAAAAATAGCCCTAAAGATCGAATTGAAGGATTACGAAAAGGGGGCGACGACTATCTAAGCAAACCATTTGATCTTGAAGAACTACTCCTTCGCATTGCGAAATTGATAGCTAAAAACAAAAAAATACAAGAACCTCAACAAAATTTATCCAATTACCAATTTGCTAGCGGCACTATTGACTTTACAGGATTAACCTGCATTACCCATGATGGCAAAGAAATAAACCTGAGCAAACGTGAAGTAGCTTTGTTAAAGTTACTTATTGATCACAAAAACGAAGTGGTTTCTAGAGAGCATATTTTACAAGTTGTATGGGGATATCAAGTATATCCAAACACCCGAACAATAGATAATTTCTTACTCAACTTTAGAAAGTACTTCGAAAAAGATAGTAAAAACCCTGTCCATTTTCATTCTATACGAGGCATAGGGTATAAATTCACCGAATAGGCTTCTTGGCACTTTAATAATATTGTAATAACTTTATTTGAAATTAGTTAACATGAAACGAATAGCACTTTTAGCACTTGTATGTATGACATTAGGGTCTTGTGACAAATACAAGGATTATAAGCGTGGATTTATTATGGACTCTGGAGATATTACGGTAAATGGGTGCGGCTATTTATTAAAACTAAATGGAGGTGGTTTTGTAAAGCCTGTTTATTTAAATTCTGCTTTCCAACATGACAATATGAAAGTGAAAGTTAAGTTAGTACTAAATGGTAAAAAAGATACTTGCGATATGGGAATGGCTATCTATGATGAAGCTATCATAGAAGATATCGTTAGAGATAATGATTAGAAAGTAATTAGCATCTAGCGAATTACAAAATAAACAAGTTAGTAGAGCGTATTATGCTCATTATAAAACAAACGTTAGTAGGCTGTTAGGCTATATTAAAATCATGCATAACCTTCTTTATAGAAATAAAACTCGTTCTATTTTCATGCTGGGTCTTCTCTTAGTGGGCCTTTTATATTTTGTATTTTTTGACCAAAAAGATCAAAATATGATCAATGGAATAACTGTTCTAGGAACGTATTTATCACTATTGGGCATCGTTATTTCTTATTTTCAAATTAAAAGCGTTAAAGATATTAATGAAAAAACAAAAACAGCGATAGAAAAATCATTGCAGAGATTAAATCAACTAGTAGTAGTTGCAGATCTATCAAAAGCAATTAAAGTTATAGAAGAAATTCAGCAATTTATTCAGCAAAAAAACTATGCTATAGTCTTGATAAGAATGAAGGATTTAAAATCAATTTTAATTCAAGCAAAGCATAATGAAGAAGCAAATAAGCTTATAGAATATGAAAGCTTTTGTATTAATTTAAATGAATTGATAGTAGACATTAAAAACATGCATGAATTTACGACCGGGTATAAGAAAACTAATTTAAACTTTTCTAAAATTACTAATCACTTAGAAGATTTATCAACAACGTTAACTGCATTTGAACACAAACTAAAAAATATAAAAAATGATAGCTGAAAACTTTAGATTGCTTATTGAAAAACTAAAATACAAAAGTGCAAAACGGGAAGCCATCTGGGCTAAAACTAGTAGAGATGAAGAATTTAAATTGCATTTAGGAAAAGTTACCTTACTTACCGATTGTTGGTATGACGAAGTAACTTTCAATAAAAAAGTTGATCTTGTAATTTTAAACGAAGACGGAGAAAAAATTGATGGTGTAATCCTAAGTAAAGGAGAGGATGATTACGAATTATTAATTGAGTTACACACCTTAGCAAAACAATCGTATTACAAAATAGACGAAACGTTCAAATCTATTTTTGAAGAACTAGATAGTAACAAAGTCGTTGGCGAAAAGAAAAAACACGAATTAGATGACCTTATTTAACACGGAACTCTTGTTCCTAAACCTTAAGGTTGCTTAAATCGTACATCTTTAACAAACTCATAATCATTGAGTGTATTCAAGAAAGCTATTAACTTAGATTTATCGGTAGCCGACAAAGTAATTGGATTTTGCAATAAAGGATCCAAAGTTGGACTTTGCACTAAACCTGATGTATAATGATCTAAAACAGCACTCAAAGTTGCAATGCTTCCATTGTGCATGTAGGGTTTAGTAAAATTTAAATTTCGTAAGCTAGGTACTTTAAATTTAAATCGATCAGAAGCAAGACCTGTAATATGAGCTCTTCCGCTATCGAGTGAAAAAGGCAAACCATTATTTCTAAAGCTAAAATCAGTAAACAAGGGCTCGGCATGACAAGTATTACATTTTTGTTGGAATAAAATATATCCTGCTTGCTCATCAGCCGTAAATGTTGCTTTTCCATTTTTAACCTGATCGTATTTAGATTGATTAGAAACGATAGCTGCCATAAATTGCACAATAGCCTTTTGAATGCGCTGTGTATTAATTTCTTCTGAACCAAAAGTGTTTTTAAACTGCAGTCTATAGCTAGGATCTGCATTAAGTTTTGAAATAACATTAGGTAAGGTTTCATCCATTTCTAACGGATTCATAATAGGAGCAATCGGTTGATTTTCGATATGATTAACACCGCCATCCCAAAAGAAAGAAGTATGCCAAGCCAAATTAAACAGGGCTGGAGAATTCCTTGTGCCTAATTGGTTACGTACACCGTGACTAAAAGCATGATCAATTTGTGCAAAAGCCGTTGTTTGTTCATGACATGATGCGCAGGAAATAGAATTATCTATAGATAAACGAGTATCATAAAACAAGCGACGCCCTAATGCAAATCCATCGGGAGTAAGGGTATTATTTTGAAAGTTATAATGAGGAGATGGCCAATTTGCAGGCTGCACAAAACTTATATCCGTATTTTTAGGCATTGGCTGCAATAGCGGATCGGTATGGCAAGACCATAAGGTTAAAATAAGTACTAGTAAAAAAACAATGGAAACTATTTTATTTTTCATTGTATTAATCGATGTGGTTTACTTTAAACATATCTTTATAATTTTCAGCAATATTTACCAAATCTTTACCAGGAGTCATAAGTAGCGGTTTTTGTGCAAAATCTATTACATTAGGGAAACTAAACCATTCTGCTACATCTCCATCAATATGAACGTTAGGAGTTGTTCCTTTTTTTACAATCATAGTAGTAGGAAAAGTTAAAGTAACTGTGCGAAGTACATTATTTGGACCGCTGAAACCACCTAAGTGATATACAACTGATTTATCCATGCTTGTTGATTGTGGCGAAACCCCTTCAAACTTAGCCATGATATATCCAGAGTTCCAGGTCCAAAACATACCATTTATGGGATCTAATGCGCCAGTTTGTGCGCCACTTGTATTACGAGCCGAATCAACTCCAATTAAAAAAGAAATAGATGTATAACTACCTTCAGGTACATTAGCCATTACAAAAGAATGCGAACTTGCATCTGCCTCATTAATTAAATGATAACTTTCATTTTCTGTGTATACAGAATTATCTGATTTAATTAATTTAACATTGGTAATATAGTATTTGTATACGTTTACTTTAAAAGAATCTCCATTGGCATTATTATACCATTTTGTTTGGAGTGTTAAGGGTTGACTACCTACGAAATTTGAAAAGGTGACTTTAGCATTACTTGATGCGTTGGCGTCAATTGGATCATCTTTCTTAACACAAGAAAAGAGTGATACGCACAATATCGAAAGAAGTATTAAGTTGCTTTTCATATCATTTTATTTTTTAATTACCAAAGAAGATCTTTATCCTTTTCCTCAGCACTTGTTTTATTTACTAATCTACTATTATATTTTTGAATCTGACGTTCATAAATCAATTTAGCAATCTGCTTAGCTATATCCTCATGATGTAACACTTCTTTAATTTTTTTCTCAGAAATATCTAAGCGATATAACATTTGAAAAAATTCTTCAGCGCCCGATTGAATCCATTCTACTACTTTTTGCTCTAAAACCTTTAAGAGCATTTCCTCATCTACGGTTTCTGGAAGAACCAATTCATATTGCTTTGCTATTTCTTGAGCCAACTGTGCTGATTGCATATCATAAAGTTACAGCAATAGCATCAAAAAAGGCATGATTTTCATCATGCCTATTATAATTAAATTCTATACTGTTTAATACTGAACGGCATTTAAGACAATTTGCTTAATATCTTTTAAAGCTACACGCTCCTGAAGCATACTATCTCGGTGCCTTATCGTTACGGTACCATCTTCTTTTGTTTGATGATCGATTGTTACACAAAAAGGTGTTCCTATGGCGTCCATTCTTCTATAACGCTTACCAATAGCATCTTTTTCCTCATAAAAACATTTAAATGAACCTCTGCATTCTGCCATCAGTTCTTTTGCAATTTCCGGCAAACCATCTTTCTTTAATAGCGGCAAAATAGCCAATTTATAAGGTGCCAACATTGCAGGTAATTTCAACACTACACGTGCATCTTGTTTTTCTTCAGTGCTTAAATCTTCTTCTTGATAAGCTTCACTCAATAACATTAAAAAGGTACGATCTAAACCAATAGAGGTTTCTACTACATACGGTATGTAATGCTGATTCAATTCTGTATCGAAATAAGTTAGTTTTTTGCCACTAAACTGTTGATGATTTTTCAAATCAAAGTCTGTTCTACTATGAATACCCTCTAATTCTTTAAAACCCATTGGAAAATCATATTCAATATCACAAGCAGCATCTGCATAATGTGCCAATTTTACATGATCATGAAAACGATACTTATTTGGACTAATACCTAAGCTTAAATGCCATTGCATACGCGCTTCTTTCCAATACTGATACCATTCTTGTTGTGTACCAGGACGAACGAAAAATTGCATTTCCATTTGTTCAAACTCACGCATTCTAAATATAAATCCTCTGGCTACAATTTCATTTCTGAAGGCCTTTCCTATTTGCGCAATACCAAAAGGAATTTTCATACGACCTGTTTTTTGAACATTCAAGAAATTGACAAAAATACCTTGAGCCGTTTCTGGTCGTAAATAGATCTCACTACTCTCTTCTGCAACACTACCTAATTGGGTGCCAAACATCAAATTAAACTGACGTACATCCGTCCAATTGCAAGTGCCACTCACGGAGCACTTAATATTATTTGTGTCAATTAAATTTTTCAATCCCGCAAAATCATCAGCAGCAATTAATTGCTCCATAGATTGTATTAGCGCAGCCGATGCATCTGGAGCTAATTGCTCTGCATAGGCTTCTATTAAATGATCTACTCTATATCGCTTTTTAGAATCTTTATTATCAATCATTGGATCGCTAAAATTATCGACATGGCCGCTGGCTTTCCAAGTTGTAGGATGCATAAAAATAGCAGCATCAATACCTACAATATGGTCATGTAGTTGCGTCATGCTTTTCCACCAATAATCTTTAATATTCTTTTTTAATTCAGCCCCATTTTGACCATAATCATAAACGGCGCCTAAACCATCATATATTTCACTAGAAGGGAACACAAATCCATACTCTTTGCAATGACTTATAATTGCTTGTAATTTATTTTCGTTTGCCATAATGCAACAAAATTAATTGTTTTGATTGATTGTTCTATGTTTTATAGTGTCCTTTGTTTAATTTTCAACAAATATTCAGATATGAAATGGATTTTATGTACCCTGCTAATTAGCCTATCTTTAAATTGTTTTGCAGGCCAACAAGCTGAAAGAGCAATTTTAGCGTTGCTCAATATGCAAGTAAATGCCTGGAATGATGGCAACTTGTCCAGTTATATGGAAGGCTATTGGAATTCGGATAGCCTTGTTTTTATTGGTAAAAAAGGTTGTACTTATGGATACGAGGCTACCTTAAGGAATTACCAAAAAGCCTACCCGGACAAGGCTACAATGGGTCAATTACACTTTAGCCATCTCCATTTCAAAAAAATTTCGAGACGTAATTATATGGTCATAGGAGCATGGCATCTTCAAAGAAGTATGGGGAACCTTGAAGGCAGCTTTTCCTTATTACTCAGAAAAAGGAAAATGCACTGGCATATTATCGCCGATCATTCTTCTTAATTAAAAAGCAAGAATAAAGCCAATAGTAGGAATGGTGCTCGCTTTTTCTTTAGGTGTAGCGTAATAGATGCCATTACTACCATCCTCTTTGAGAGCAAGTCCATCACTGGTTAGAAAAGCTGTATTATCTGCATTACGTGCGAACGTATAGGTTGGAATTTGGGTTTGCATACTCGCAAATAAATTGGTTATGTCCATAAATAAGTCCAAACTCCATTTTTTATAGTTCCATTTTTTGTCAATTCTAAAGTCACAAGCATAAAAAGGATCTAATCTAAATTGATTAAACTTGGTATTATCATAAACCGAATTACCTGTTCTAGCATAAACACTTCTCGACGCCAAGGTATCTAATGGTGTGAAAGGAGCACCTCCCTGATATCTAAATTTCAGACCTAGTTCTAAATTGTTTTTCAATTTCAATCCTCCAATAAAAGAAATTAAATGGCGGTTATCCCAAGATGCTGCATAATAGCTGCCATTTAAATTCGTGAACATGGTTTTATAGTAGGTATAAGAGAGTACCACAAAATAGTTTTTCACTAATTTTTGTTGAAATTGAAATTCAATACCTCGACTTTTACCTTGTCCATTAGCTACTACAGGTTCGTTGCCTAACACGCTAAAATCGCCTCCTTTATTGGCTAATGAAATACCATCGATTTGTGAAATAGGGTAATTACTGTATTGTTTATCAAATGCTTCTATAGTGAAACGAGTGGCTATTGCTGGTAAATATTCTAATCCAGCTACGAGGTGATTACATTGAATATAGGGTACTAAATTTGCAAAGTTATTGTTAGCATCTTTGTAACCCAAAACCGTATAAGATGGCAATTTATAATAAGAACCGATAGCGGTATTTAATTTTAATTGGGGCATCAATACATAAGAGGCAGAGAGGCGTGGTGAAAATTGCAAGCCTGCATTAGTAAAACTATTTCCATCAATTCGCGCACCCAAAGAAACGCTTAAACGATTGTCTAACATATTAAGTGCTGCTTGACCAAATGCTCCATATTTCCAAAATTGCATAGCGCTAGCAGATTGAATATTTCTGTTGGCATCTATTTTGGCAAATACACTATTTTCGAAAGTTACATATTGTAACATTGTTCCGAAACTGTAACTAAATTGATTTATAAACTTATTATACTCAAAACGTAATTTAGTCTCTGCTTCTTTCGAAACTATTTTTAAATTTCTATTGGCTTCACTCGGGTTTTGATTGTCTTCGTATTTATTATACTCATTTTGTAATCTATTTCTACTAAAGGTAAGATTCCAATATCCTTTATCTATCGACTTTTTTAATCCATAACCATTCGTATAACTCCACTGATCAATAAAAGGATTTGTTTTAAGTATGAATAAATTCTCAGGTGATAAGGTCCCTGGATTTAAAAAAGTAAAATGATCTATAGCGCCTACAGCTAAAGTATAGAAGCTTAGTTTATTGCTTAATTTAACGTCTACTTTATATTGAAAATCCCAATAGGAAGGCTGTATAGGCAACTTTAATAATTGGAACAAGATTTGCAAATAGGATCTTCTCGCAGAGGCCATGAAACTTACCTTTTTACTGATAGGACCATCTATGGTATAGGCTGCTTCAGAAGCTCCTAAACGGAAGTTTTGATCTAATTTTTGGGTATTCGCTTTGCGTTGTTTTAATTGTAAAATACCAGAAAGTGGATTGTCGTATTTAGCCGGAAAAGCACCGGTGTACAAGGTTACATCTTCAATAAAAGAGATATTTAAAATACCTGTTGGACCACCGCCACTACCTTGTGTAGCAAAATGATTGATACTTGGCATTTCAATACCATCTAAATAATAGACATTTTCGTTAGGCGCACCACCTCTAATAATGATATCGTTTCTATAGCCACCAACTGAACCAGCTGTGCCACTCACCCCAGGAAATGCTTGTATTACTCTACTCACATCAAAATTGCCTCCTGGATTACTTTTTATTTCTTGAGCCGAAAGCGATTGAATACTCAAAGGTGTTTCGGCATTTTTTCTAAAGGGGTTTTTCTTAATTAAAACCTCAGCTAAATTTTTACTGTTAGATAGTAATTCAACAGTTAGCACTTCTGAATTGCCAGATGCGATTACAATATTATAAATCACTTGAGTTTCGTAGCCAATACAAGTTACTTTTATGTTATAGGTTTTGGTAGGTAAATCTTTGATGCTAAACAAACCGTTTTCATCACTTATGGCACCTAAATTAGCCCCTTCAATCTGAATAGAAGCTGCGCTGATAGGCATTTGCGTTTGTTTGTCCTTAATATATCCGCTCAAAATACCGGTCTGTGCTAAAAGGCGAGAACTAATTAATAAACATAGAAGTAAAAGGAAAAAACGATTCATAATTCAATTTTATTTTTCAATAACAATCCATAGTTGATTTTGTTTAATTAATCCGCAAAATAAACCCTTATTAGTAAGACATTTTTATATTAATTGTGAACTTTAAGTTGCATTTTTGTATCCTCAATTATTTAGCGAATGGCTATGCAATGGAATACCCTTTTTACAACACAGCGAACAGGCGAAAGCAGCATTAAGTTTCCAAATCCTGATCAAGTTAGAACTTCTTTTTTACGAGATTATGATCGTATCATTTTTTCTTCTGCCTTTAGACGTTTGCAAAATAAAACGCAGGTTTTTCCGCTACCCGGTTCAGTTTTAGTTCATAATCGACTAACGCATAGCTTAGAGGTAGCATCTGTTGGGCGTTCTTTAGGTAAGGCCGTAGGAGGATGCATAGCTGCCAAATACCCTAATGAAGGAGCTGTTTTTCAAGAGTTTTACAATTATGAATTAGCTTCTGTTATTGCAGCAGCTAGTTTAGCTCATGATATCGGCAACCCGCCTTTTGGGCATTCTGGCGAAGATGCTATCAGAGATTATTTTTCTAATCTTGATGAGCAAACCCAATCATTCATAAATAAACATGTTAGTGCAGAAGATTTTAAAGACTTTTTATTTTTTGAAGGCAATGCCAATGCACTAAGAGTGCTTACCAATTCTTTTAAAGAAGAAGAAGCGGGGGGCTTTAAACTAACCCTTACAACTCTTGCCTCTATAATAAAATATCCATGTAGAGCAAGCGAAGGTTTTAATAAACAAACAGGACTAATAGCCACCAAAAAATCGGGCTATTTTAAAAGTGAAGAAGCACTATTTCAGCAGCTCGTAAAAACACTTGAAATACCTAAAGTAGCGGGCTTAGATTCTGTATATGCACGTCATCCTTTTGTGTATTTAGTAGAAGCAGCCGATGATATCTGCTATCGTATTATCGACATTGAAGATGCCCATCGATTAGGTATTGTGTCATTTGAAACAATGGCAAGTTTATTTTTACCCTTCTTTGAAAAAGAAACCGGTTTCAATAGTGTCGATTATATCCATAAAAAATTAAGTGCTATTCAAGATCCAAATCAAAAAGTGCAGTTTATAAGAGCAAAATGGATTGGACTTATGGTTGAAAAATTGACCAATGCCTTTATGGAAGTAGAGCAAGAATTACTAAATGGCACACTTGAAAAACCTTTGCTAGATATCATGCCTGACAATTATAAGCTCTTATTGCAAGAGATTGAACTATTTTCATTGCATGAAATCTATCGCTATAAATCTGTGGTAGAAATTGAAATTGCAGGTTTTCATATCATTGGTGGTTTGCTACATGCTTTTATCAGTGCCTTAATGCAACCACAAACAATGAAGTCAAAAAACTTATTACTTTTAATTCCAAAGCAATTTGCAATCGATACGCATCCATCAAAAACCTACGATTCTATTCAGTCTATTGTAGATTATATAGCTGGCATGACCGATTTATATGCCTTAGATTTGTACCGTAAAATAACGGGTATCAATGTACCTGAATTAAATTAAAATGAACCCAAAGGAAATTGCAATTACAGCATTTGATTATCCCTTAGCTCAAGAAGATATAGCTCAATATCCTTTAGAAGAAAGAGATCATTCTAAATTATTAGTCTATAAAGAGCATAAGGTATCGCATCACTTTTATCATCAATTACCTGAATTAATACCAAGTGATTACACCCTGGTATTTAACGAAAGCAAAGTAGTACATGCACGTTTACTTTTTGAAAAAGCAAGCGGAGGAAAAATAGAATTATTTTGCTTAGAGCCTGATGCTACTCGCTATAGCCAAGTGCCCATAGCCATGCAAGAAAAAGCATCTGTGTACTGGAATGTATTAGTAGGTGGTGCCAATAAATGGAAAAACGAAGACCCTATATTTTTAAAAACCGCCGAACTAAGCATTACTGCAAAGAAGATTGCTCGCTTTGATACCCATTTTTTAATTCAGTTTAGCTGGGATCAAATGAACTGGAGTTTTGCAGAAGTATTACAGCATGCTGGCAATATTCCTTTGCCTCCCTATATGCAGAGAACTGCCGCAATAGATGATGCTACCCGATATCAAACGGTATATGCAAAAGCAGAAGGCTCGGTAGCGGCACCTACTGCAGGATTACATTTTACAGAGCGCCTATTCAATCAATTACACCAAAAAAATATTCATACGAGCTTTCTTCAATTACATGTAGGTGCGGGTACTTTTATGCCAGTAAAATCAGCTACACTGAGCGAACACCCTATGCATGCAGAATGGATAGTACTCGATAAAGCACAAATTAAAAACATACAAGAAGGTTTAGCTAATGGGCTAATTGCCGTTGGCACCACATCTCTACGTAGTTTAGAAAGTATGTATTGGATTGGCTATAAATTGCACTTCAATATTCCTGTAGATTGGAAGGGCATAGCGGTTGAACAATGGTTTGCTTACGAGCAAGAAAAAGATCTTGACAGCAGCACTGCATTACAAGCTATTCTTACTTATTTAGAGGAACATCAGCTTGATTTTGTACATACCAAAACCCAAATTTTAATTGCACGACCTTATAAAGCTAAAATGATCAAAGCGCTTATTACTAATTTTCATCAACCTCAATCTACCTTATTAGTTTTAGTTGATGCCTTAATAGGTGAAGTATGGAAAGAGCTTTATGATATAGCCCTAAAAAACAAGTATCGCTTTTTAAGTTATGGTGATGGCTGCTTGTTTTGGCTTTAAGTAGATTGATTAAATTTTCGTACCTTTAATATAACTATGCGTCGATTTGTAATCCTTTTCATCATTGCCTTATATGCATTAGGCAGTACTGAATTGCACGAGTTGTTAAAACTCCCCGTGCTTACAGCGCATTATATTGAACACAAACAACATGATCCAAAAATTTCTTTTTGGGATTTCATTTACGAGCATTATGGTGTGCCGCAACCTATGGATGCAGATTATAAAAAGGATGTAGAGTTGCCATTTAAATCTACTATCACT
This sequence comes from Bacteroidota bacterium, assembly GCA_030831005.1. Taxonomy (GTDB): domain Bacteria; phylum Bacteroidota; class Bacteroidia; order Chitinophagales; family Chitinophagaceae; genus CAIWHF01. The sequence goes on along the minus strand of JAURLW010000087.1, from coordinate 4,489 downwards.
TTTGTTTTTCATATTGTGGTAGCCCCTACCGAACCCGTTTATTTTAATACTCCTTTTAGTTATCCTACATTACAACATTCCATTAGCTATCAGAATTGCTTTGTGGCTAAAAAACAATGCCAAGATATTTGGCAACCTCCCCGTTGCTAGAAAATTTCTAATACAATCCCCCTATTCTTTATTTTATTAAATCATAAAGCATATGCTTAATGCTATTATCAACTATTCTATTAAAAATAGAATGGTCGTATTGTTGGGCACCTTCCTATTAATTGGTGCCGGTATTTTTTCACTGCTTCATATACCCATTGATGCGGTGCCGGATATCACTAACAACCAAGTACAAATTATCACTACAAGTCCTTCATTGGCTCCCCAGGAAGTAGAACGTTTTATAACCTATCCTATAGAACAAACAATGACGACTATACCTCAAATTGCAGAAATGAGGTCCATTTCTAGATTTGGCTTAAGTGTTGTAACGATAGTGTTCGATGATGATGTAGATATTTTTTGGGCGCGTCAGCAAATAAGCGAGCGCTTAGTTCAAGCCAAAGAAAGTATTCCTAATGACGTAGGTACTCCATATTTAGCACCTGTAACTACTGGCCTTGGAGAAATTTTTCAATATACGCTTAAGGTAGATCCTGCTTATAAACAAGAATACTCACTAGCCCAATTAAGAAGCATTCAAGATTGGATTATTCGCAAACAATTATTAGGCACAAAAGGCGTAGCGGACGTAAGTAGTTTTGGAGGTTATGTAAAACAATATGAAATAGCTATCAATATAGATCGACTGAATGCTATGCAGGTAAGCATTCAAGAGCTTATGGATGCCATTGAAAAAAATAATCAAAATGGCGGAGGAGCTTATATAGTACAGGACAATAATGCATTTTACATTCGTACCGAGGGACTGGCTAAAAACTTTCAAGACATTGAGAATGCTGTAGTAAAGCAAACAAATGGTCATATCCCTATTTTAATAAAGGATGTAGCCATAGTAAAAGAAGGACATGCTATCCGTTTTGGTGCTATGACCTATGATAATAAAGGAGAAACCGTAGGAGGAATCGTAATGATGCTTAAAGGCGCTAACTCTAATGAAGTTATTAGCAATGTTAAAGAGAAAATAAAGGACATTGAAAAAACATTAAACCCAGGAGTTCATATTGACCCATATTTAGATAGAACACAATTAGTAAATAGAGCTATTAATACAGTTGAAAAGAATTTAATTGAAGGTGCTTTAATAGTATTATTTATACTGATTTTGTTTTTGGGTAATTGGCGTGCAGGTCTTTTAGTTGCATCGGTGATACCCTTAGCTATGTTCTTTGCCTTAAGTATGATGCAACTCTTTGGTGTATCCGGAAATTTAATGAGTTTAGGTGCCATTGATTTTGGACTCATTGTAGACGGTGCAGTAATTATTGTTGAAGCTATTATGCACTACATGTTTTCCCAACAGAAAAAAAATATAGCTGTCCCATTAGTGTATACAGAGGAGGAAATGCAAAAAGCGGTAAGCATATCAGCATCGCGCATGATGAATGCGGCAACCTTTGGTCAAATTATCATTCTAATTGTTTACTTACCTATTTTTTCTTTATCTGGTATTGAAGGAAAAATGTTTAAGCCCATGGCAGAAACCGTTGCATTTGCGATAGTAGGAGCACTCCTTTTATCAATCACCTATGTGCCAATGATGAGTGCTTGGGTATTATCGAAAACCCTTACTAACAAAGAAGCATTAGGTGACAAAATGATGAAACATATAGAATATAAATATGAAAAATTACTGAGTAAAACATTGCAGCATAAAAAACTAGTTCTTTTAGGAGCTAGTATAGCCTTAATAGGTAGTTTGATTATATTCACTCAAATGGGTGGCGAATTTTTGCCTACACTGGAAGAAGGAGATTTTGCAGTAGAAACCAGATTGCCAACGGGTAGTTCCTTAGACGAAACAATCAAAACAGCGCAGCAAGCAGCGGGATTATTAAAGACACAATTTCCAGAGGTAAAAAAAGTAATTGCAAAAATTGGCTCAAGTGAAATACCTACAGACCCAATGCCTGTTGAAAGTTGTGATTTGATCATTGTATTAAATGACAAAAGTACCTGGACACATGGTACTACTTGGCAAGCATTAGCCAACGAAATGCAACAATGCTTGGAAGTGCTACCCCAAGCTAGCTTTGGCTTTCAGCAACCAATCCAAATGCGATTTAACGAATTAATTGCTGGTGCACGACAGGATGTAGCCATTAAAATATTTGGCGATGACTTAGCTACACTTACCGACTTGAGCAAACAACTAGGAACTATCATTCGTAAAGTAAATGGTGCTGAAGATATCTATATAGAGCCCATGACAGGATTGCCACAACTAGTAGTAGCCATCAATAGAAATGCTATTGCACAATATGGATTGCAAATTGATGCAGTAAATAAAACAGTAGCAACCGCTTTTGCTGGAAGCACTGCAGGTAGTATCTACGAAGGGGATCAACGCTATGATATTTGTGTTCGATTAGATACCCAAAACAGAAATCAACTTCATCAGCTCAATAATTTGTATATCCTCAATAACCAAGGTCAGTCGATACCTTTAAATGAAGTAGCCACAATAAAAATTGAAAACGGACCTAATCAAATTCAAAGAGAACAAGCACAAAGAAGAATTATCGTTGGATTTAATGTGCGCAATAGAGATGTAGAAAGTATCGTGAAAGAACTTCAAGATAAAGTGAATGATGAAATTAAATTGCCAAGTGGTTATCGAATAGCTTATGGTGGTCAGTTTGAGAATTTAATAGCAGCTAAACAAAGCTTGCAAGTTGCAGTACCTATTTCTTTATTACTCATATTTATGTTGCTCTTTGCAGCCTTTAGATCAGCATCGCAAGCGGGACTTATATTTACCGCTATTCCATTTGCTGCCATAGGAGGCATCATAGCCCTATTGAGCAGAGGCATGCCATTCAGTATTTCTGCTGGCATTGGATTTATTGCATTATTCGGCGTTGCTGTACTAAATGGCATTGTATTAATAGCAGAATTTAATCGTCTTAAAAACAATGTAGAAATGAGCTTAATGGATCGCATTCTTCAAGGATCAAAATCTAGAATCCGCCCAGTACTTATGACAGCAAGTGTAGCCTCTTTAGGATTTCTGCCTATGGCCTTATCCCATACAGCCGGCGCAGAAGTCCAAAAACCTTTAGCTACTGTAGTTATTGGCGGGTTATTAACAAGTACTTTATTGACGTTATTTTTATTACCTGTAATTTATTACTTAATGGAAAAGAAGATAGCCCAAAAAACAATTATACTACTTTGTCTCATTGGCTTACTTCATCCTTTGTCGAGTAATGCACAAGAACAAAAAACTTGGAATGCGTGTATAAGCATTGGCTTAAAAAATAACCTGCAATTGCAAGCCAATCAATACGATATCCTGCAAGCAAAGTCAAGTGCTCATGCCGCTATTGATTTGGGCAAAACCAATGTTCAATATATGAAAGGGCAGTATAATTCAGAAAGCAAACAAGACAATAATATCAGCATTACACAAAATTTAAGTTTCCCTACAACGAGTATTGCCAACTATCGTGCGCTACAACAACAGACAAAAGTTGCAACGGCTAATTATGCGCTTACGAGTTACGAGTTGCACTATAAGATAAACCTTGCCTTTGTCAAAATACTTTATCTCAATAGTCAAATCAAGCTGCTTTTTGAACAAGATAGTCTGTATAAAAAACTAAGTACGCTATCAGAAAAACGATATAAGGTAGGAGAAGCCACACAGTTAGAATGGTTACTAGCTCAATCAAAGACAAAAATGAATCAATCTAAAATTGAACTACAAAAAAGTAATCTTGAACAAAGTGTTGTGGAATTGAAAACCCTTATGAATGCAACAATAGAGGTATCCTTAGGAAATCAAGATACTTTATTTGCGCTAGCTATACAATCGCAAGAATTGTCTACCCATCCCTTAAAAGACCTTAGCCTAGCTAAATATCAATTAAGCATTGCTCAGAAAAAAGCAGAACAAAACAAACTGATGCCCGATGTTTCTATTGGCTACTTCAATCAAACGCTAATTGGCACGAACATTAGTGAGCCATTAGCGAGAATGGCCGGCCAAAACGATCGCTTTCAGGGCATGCAACTTGGTTTTCAAATTCCTTTATTCTTCAATGCTCAACAATCGAAAATAAAAGCTGCAAAATGGAATATGCTAAGTCAAGAAAAAAACAAAGAACAAACAGACTTAGAAATCAATAGTGCTATCTCCAACGCACGTGTTGAATATCAAAAACAAGCACAACAAATTCGTTTTTATCAACAAGAGGCGCTCCCTCAAGCAAGTATTCTTTTAGCACAAGGAAACGCAAGTTATAAAGCCGGCGAAATCAACTATACTGCATATCTGCAAATTTTAGAAACTGCTTTATCAATAAAAAATGAGTAC
>JAURLW010000086.1 GCA_030831005.1 Bacteroidota bacterium | reverse complement strand
GCAAAAAAAGTTCATTCTATAAAAAAAAGTGTGCCTGTTAAAGACACACTTTTTACTATAGTAATAGATCTATTAATAACGATAATGATCAGCTTTAAAAGGACCGTATTTAGGAATACCTAAATAAGCTGCTTGCTCATCAGATAATTCATCTAATTCTACTCCAATTTTTGCTAAGTGTAAACGCGCTACTTTCTCATCTAAATGTTTAGGTAACACATATACTTTGTTTTCATAATTAGCGGTATTCGTCCACAATTCAATTTGTGCTAAGGTTTGGTTAGTAAATGAATTACTCATTACAAACGAAGGGTGACCTGTAGCACAACCTAAATTAACCAAACGACCTTCTGCTAATACAATTACTTCTTTACCATCGATAGTATAAACATCTACTTGAGGCTTAATCGTATCTTTAGTATGACCGTAATTCGTATTTAACCAAGCCATGTCAATTTCAATATCGAAGTGACCAATATTACAAACGATCGCTTTGTCTTTCATTAAACGGAAATGCTTTTCAGTAATCAAATCGCGACAACCAGAAGCAGTTACAACGATATCTGCTTCTTTAACCGCATCTACCATTTTCTTAACTTCGAATCCGTCCATAGCTGCTTGTAATGCACAGATAGGATCGATTTCGGTAACGATTACGCGAGCACCTGCACCTCTTAAAGATTCTGCAGATCCTTTACCCACATCACCATAACTACCTACAACTGCAACTTTACCAGCCATCATTACATCAGTAGCACGACGAATCGCATCTACTAATGATTCTTTACAACCGTATTTGTTATCAAATTTAGATTTAGTAACCGAATCATTTACATTGATTGCAGGCATTGGTAAAGTACCTTTTGCCATACGCTCATATAAACGATGCACACCGGTAGTAGTTTCTTCAGATAAACCTTTGATACCGCTAACTAAATGCGGATATTTATCTAATACCATATTCGTTAAATCACCACCATCATCTAAAATCATATTTAAAGGACGGTCTTCACTTCCGAAATATAAGGTTTGCTCAATGCACCAATCCCCTTCTTCAATAGTTTGTCCTTTCCATGCAAAAACACCAATACCTGCTGCTGCAATAGCTGCTGCTGCTTGGTCTTGTGTAGAGAAAATATTACAAGAGCTCCATTTTACTTCAGCTCCTAAAGCAACTAAAGTTTCAATTAAAACCGCTGTTTGAATGGTCATGTGTAAGCAACCTGCAATGCGCGCACCTGCTAATGGTTTGCTATCGCCATACTCTGCTCTCAAAGACATTAAGCCTGGCATTTCTGCTTCTGCTAAACGTATTTCTTTACGGCCCCATTCAGCGAGACTCATATCTTTTACCTTGTGTGGTAAACTAAAATCAATAGTTGAACTCATATTAAAAAAAATTTTGGCAAAGATACAGTTATTCTATGATATGATAGGCTTCCAAGAGCCTATTTTAAAAATTTTATAGCATCAAGCTACTTTTGTTGAAGCTCCTATAAATAGGTACTTAAAAATCTTCTACTAAATGCTTTTTAAATAGTCTTGTATTTGGGTTTGGGTGGCAGCCGATACATTTACTAGAGGCAAACGAAGGGTGTCTTGCATAATACCCATATCTTGTAATACACATTTTACGCCAGCCGGATTACCTTCAGCAAAGAGTAAATTAATACCCTTCAGCAATCGATAATGCAAACCCTTAGCCGCTTCAAATTGACCTTGACGGGCCAAGTGTACCATTTGTGAGAAATCCTTTGTAAAACAATTTGCTGCAACGGATATTACGCCATGCATACCTATCGCCATTTGAGGAAGTACTAAATCATCATCGCCAGAAAGCACTGCAAAATCTGCTGGTGCTCCTTGAACTAATTCCATGCATTGAGCCATATTACCACTCGCTTCTTTCACGGCCACAATATGCTTAAACTCTTGTGCCAAACGTAGGGTAGTAGCGGGCAACATATTAGTAACTGTTCTGCCAGGCACATTATAAAGAATGATTGGCAATGGCGTTGCCGAAGCTATTGCTTTAAAATGCTGATAAATACCTTCTTGTGTTGGTTTGTTATAATAGGGCACTACACTTAGCAATCCGTCTACACCATTCCAATCCCATGTTTTTAGCTGATGTATAACAGCTGCTGTATTATTCCCTCCGGCACCACATACTAGCGGCACGCGTTTGTTGTTTTGCTGAATAATAAAACGAAGTACGGCTTGCTTTTCCTCCGTACTAAGTGTAGGAGTTTCTGCGGTTGTGCCTAAAGCCACTAGAAAATCTACTTTATTTTCGATAACATACGCTACCAATTTGGCTAAAGCAGGATAATCTATGGCACCATCTTTGGTGAAGGGAGTAACTAATGCTACGCCGGTTCCTTGAAATTTATTATTCATATTCGTATAACTTAAACAGTGGGCACTTCGTCATAGAAGCCCATTTTAGAAAATTTATCAATGCGTTGTTGTATGCGGGTTTCAGCATCTAAAGACTGTAAATTAGCAATGGTTTTCACTAAATAGTCTTTTACTATAGCCGCCATTTCATCAGGTCTAGCATGCGCTCCGCCAATAGGCTCTTTCAAAACATCATCTACCAAGTCGAAACCTTTCATATCTTCAGAAGTCAGTTTCAATTGCTCTGCAGCTAATTCTTTATTATTCCATGTTCTCCATAAAATAGAAGAGCATGATTCTGGAGAGATAACGGTATACCAAGTATTTTCAAGCATCACTACTTTATCGCCAATGCCAATACCCAATGCACCACCAGAAGCACCTTCGCCAATAATAATACAAATTAACGGCACTTTCATATTTACCATTTCAAATAGGTTACGAGCAATAGCTTCAGCTTGTCCGCGCTCTTCCGCTTCTAAGCCAGGATAAGCGCCCGGCGTATCTATAAAGGTGATAATCGGTCTATTAAATTTCTCTGCTATTTTCATTAAGCGCAATGCTTTACGATAACCTTCTGGATTAGCCATACCAAAATTGCGCAATTGGCGCGTTTTTGTATTGGTTCCTTTCTGATGGCCCATAACCATTACTGGTAAGCCATTGAGTTCTGCCATACCGGCTACTATAGCTTTATCATCTTTTACCTGACGATCGCCAAATAATTCGGTAAAATTTTCAAAGATGCTTTCTATGTAAAATTGCGTGTAGGGGCGCTCTGGGTGGCGACTCAATTGTACGCGTTGCCAAGGGCTTAAATTTTGATATATGCTCGCACGTGTCTTCTCTATCGCTGCTTCTATTTCGCGAATAGCAGCCGACATATCGGTATGGCTACTTTCGGCCATTTCGTTTAATTTGTCGAGTTGTTTTTGAAGATCTTCTAAGGGTTTCTCAAAATCCAAAAATTGCATGGTAGAATCAATTTTGTTTAGTGTACAAAGATAGTTTTAAAATTTTTATTTACTAGCTATATGAAAATTGAAAAAAGGGTTTTATATTTGCACTCCCAAACAAAACGCAAGTTTTGGCTTGGATCGGTAGTTCAGTTGGTTAGAATGCCGCCCTGTCACGGCGGAGGTCGCGGGTTCGAGTCCCGTCCGGTCCGCATTCTAAAAATCAACCCCTTGTAAATCAATAATTTGCAAGGGGTTTTTTCGTGCCTGTAGCTAAAAGTGTAGCAAAAGGGTTATCTTTAGTCTATTTTTTAAAATTTTATGATTCATTGAAATAATAAATCATTATTCAGCGCACATATTTGTTCCTGACTCATAAACACATTTTCTAGAGCAAAAATATTGTCCCAAATTATATGCTGCAAGTAATTGACTTAAGTTACTTTTAGAATATCCTGCATTTGCTGCTATTGCAATTTCGTTAATTGCACTTGAATAATTTTTTGCACAACCAATACCAAGACCAACAACATATCCTTGATTTTTATAAAAAGATCTACCACAATATCTACAACTTTTAATATCGCCACCTGATGGTCCATTAGATCCAACTGTACTTTTATTATTTTTCCAAGCCTTATAAGATTTAATGTTCATTTCTTTCATATCAGTTATTTCTTCCTTTCCTGTTATTTTATTTAAAGAAGTCATTGAACTACTATAAAATGTTGTTTGCTTATCATAAAAAATTTTAGATAAAATCTT